>CAZJOU010000017.1:3970-18239 GCA_964547685.1 uncultured Treponema sp.
TCAAAATCCGCAATCATTCCTTTAGAAACGTCTTCCAACGCTTCGCCCATTCTTGTTAGAACTGCTTCAATCTGCTTTTCTGTAATTACAGCCGGCGGTTCAAAGCGAATTGTTTTTGCGTTTACCAAAGTTCCCGCTGTCATAACGCCACGACTAAATAATCCCTTAGAAACTTTGTAACCAAGTTCATTTTTGGTAAATTCAACGCCAATCATAAGACCTGTTCCACGAACTTCTTTTATAATTTTTGGATATTTTTTTGCAAGAGATTTTAGCCCAGAAATTAAAATTTCACCTTTTCGTTTGCACATTCCTGGAATATCGTTGTCTATCATATATTTTATAGTTGCAATAGCCGCAGAACAACAAACTGGGTTTCCACCAAAAGTTGGCGAACCTAAAAGCCAAGGGTTATCTATAAGTTGTTGAGTCCACAAATACGGACGGCAAATTAAACCTGTAATTGGCATAATTCCGCCACCAAAAGCCTTTCCGTAAGTCATAATATCTGGAGTTACGCCTTCGTATTCACATCGCCACATTGTGCCTGTGCGCCCCATTCCAGTTTGAATTTCGTCAAAAATAAGGCAAATACCATATTTATCTGCAAGATTTCGCAAATCTGTTAAATATCCGTCTGGCGGAACAATTACGCCCGCTTCGCCTTGAATTGGTTCTACAATAATTGCAGCAATAGTTTCGCCAACACTTAAAAGGTTTTGAATAGAACGTTCCATTGCTTTTGTTTTTCCATATTGAACGTGCAAAACTTGCTGCACTAGCGGCATATATGGTTTTCTGTAAGTATCTTTTCCAGTTACAGAAAGCGCACCAAAAGATTTTCCGTGGAATCCGTTTATTGCAGAAAGGTACCATTTTCCGCCGGTTGCAATTCTGGCTAACTTTAGCGCCATTTCGTTTGCTTCGGCACCTCCGTTAGTAAAAAAACAATATTTTAAATCGCCAGGAGTTATGTCTGCCATTGCTTTTGCAAGATAACCACGCAAAGGGTCCAAAAGTTCTTGCGAATGTAACGCTTGATGGTCAAGTTGAGCTTTTACTGTTTCCAAAATTTCTGGATTTCTGTGTCCACAAGTGTAAATTCCAAAGCCACCAAGACAATCAATAAATTTTTCGCCATACAATCCTTCGCAAACTGCGTCGTGGTCGGTCCATTCAACAACTGCATCGTTTGTAGAAACGGATTTTCTGTATTTTAGCCAACCTGGACTTACGTAATTATTAAAATAATCCAAAGTTTGATCTGTTATTTTTTCTTTTGCGTCATCATCAAGATTGTTGCTTTTAATGTAACTAATAACTTTTTCCAAATCTTTTGAAACTCTGCCATAACTTTCTTTACTCATAATAAACCTCGCTTTACAAAAAAAAGACGCCGAGTTATTTTTGTAACTCGGCGTCTCTGTCTAACTTTTTTAATTATATGTTATTATTTTAGTTTGTTCAAGGTGTCAGTTATTTTTAGAGTGTAAAACCAATATTTAGTGATACTTTTACAAGTATTACTAACGCTACAAACCTTACGAGCGGATTATTTTGCATACAGACGATTCTGCGTAGCAAATGTCTTCGCTGTGTAAAAATAAGATTGTTCCGTTACAAGGTGAAGTAATTTTTTGCAGAAGTTCTGCTGTGTAGCAATTGTAAATTTCTGCAAGCACTTCGCCTTTTTTTATTTGTTCTCCAGGATGTACTTTGCTTTCAAAAAATCCTGCATTTTGAGTGCGGACATTTACAAGGTCGCTATCAGTTACAATGCGAATTGAATTGTCATTATTTTTCTCCTCGCAATAACATTTAAGCAGAATTCCTTCTACCTTCATAAAACGTAAGATTGCGTTTACTGCTTGTTCAGCGCTTTCTTTTTCCACTTTTTCTGTGTTTGTTGTGTAAAGCGAAAATGCGTTACTTTCCCAGATTTGCCAGTTATAATTTAATGTTGTTGTGTCAAACGGTCGTGGCTCACGAATTACAACGTAAGGTAAGCCAAATTCTTTTGCCATTTCTATGTTTTCAAAGCCAGTTTTCATCATTCTTATATGTGGAGCAAATGAACCGCGAATGTAGAATGAAGCAAACTGAATTCCTCGCTTAAAATCTTTTACTGATTCAAAAATGCTAGCTGCAATTCGTTGCGTTGTTTCGCCTTCGCTGTAGCCAGGAAACATTCTGTTTATGTCTGTATTGTCGATTGTCCAAAAGCGTTTTCTTATATTCATTGAATATGGATTTCCGCATGGAATTATTAAAATTTCCTTTTTTTGTTCAAGTGCGCCTTCTTTTTCTAGTTCACAAAGTTTTTTTACAAGATGCGAGCAAGCGTAAAGTTGCTGAAATTCGTTTCCCCTAAGGCTTCCTACAACGGCAAGTGATTTTTCGCCACTTCCAAACTTGAATCCGCGTATTCTAAAATTGTCACGGTATTGTGATTCTGATTCGTATAAAGTTATTTCTTGCATTCTATTCTTCCTCCGACATTTCCTGCCTTTGCGACTTCGCTTGAACATTTTTCAAAATGCGACCTAAAAGTGAACCTTCTTGAACCATTGGATATTCTCGAACGGTAAAAAGCCATCCGTTTTCTTCTGCTTTGATTTCTGACTTTACTTTGCCTTGTAGCGGATCTACTAGAGTTCCAATCAAATCTCCTTTCTTAACGAAAGTTCCAGCGTTCAAGTTTTTAATAAAAACTCCTCCAGTTGGAGCGTTTAAAAAACATACATCATTTTGATTATTTGAAATTATCGGACGACGCACGCTTGTTTTTTCGCCTTTCCAAGCACCTAAAAGACGCATTGTTTCCAAAATTCCATCTACAAGTTGATTTCCAAATTCTTTTGTAATTCTCATTCCAACGCCCATTTCTACAACTAAGGTTGGAACATTCTGGCTGTTCATTGTGTAGGCAAGCGTGGACTCTAGAACGGTTGCGTTTGAATGAATCCAGATAAAATCAACATTCATGTGAGAGGCAAAAGGAAGAAGTGTTTTTTCGGTTATTTCGTTTATTCGAATTTGAGGAACTTCGGTTAAGTAAATATTGCTTGCGTGAATGTCGATTACAAGATCTGCGCCTTTCAGTTCGTCTATAATTGATGAAGCAATGTATTCGTACATTTCGCCGTTTTTGTCGCCAGGAAATGTGCGGTTCATATCAAGGTCAAAGTCTGGAAGTCCGCGCATTATTGTATCAATTCCAAGCGGATTCATTGCAGGATAAATGTCCACAATTCCTAAAAGATTCTGTTTTTGCTCTTGGATTCGGTGGGCAAGTTCGTAGCAAACGTATTGTCCTTCTAGTTCATCACCGTGAATTCCAGTTACAACGCAAATTCGCGGAAGTTTTGTGCCATTGTCGGACTTGCCATTTGCGTTATTACGAACTTGATTTTTTTTAGTAAACCCTGAAACTAGTTCAAGGTGACATTCTGGCGCAATTCTATTTTTTTGAATCTTAATAACTTCATCCGCAGGAAGCGGAACTTGAATAACGGTTTGTATCATTTATTTCTCCAATACATTCGCTATAATTTTTTGTTCGCAAAACGGCTTTCCTTTGTAAACACCTTTGTTTATTTCGCAATCTAGCGAATCGCGACCACGCGAAAAAATTATTTGCTCGTTTTGCGAAATATTTGGGTTTGTTGGATCGAACAAAATCCACTTTCCATTTATTGCACATTCTACCCAAGCGTGACTTTTTCCTTCGCCAAGTAAAAGACCTGCAACGTAGCGACATGGAATTTTTTGCAAGCGGCAGAGCGAAATCATAATTTGTGCAAAATCTTGACAAACGCCACAACCTTTTTCGGCCGCTTCTTCTGCTGTGGTTGAAAATTTTGTGCTTCCAGAAATGTATTGCATTTTGTTGTGAACAAAGTCGCGTATATAGATTGCCACGTCGTTCGTTCGCACTCCTTGCAATGACGAGACATTCCACCCCCGTAGCATCGCACCTACCCTTGTCATAGCGGATTCGTAACGGTAAAGCATTTGGCTTTCTTCGGTTGCAACCTCTGCATTTTTGTCGTTTGCTAATCGTTCAACTTTTCCGCTTACATTTACACAGAAAACGCTATGCTTTTCGCTAACTTTTCCAAAGCAATACGAATTCCCCAAGCCGTCGATTCCGTAAAAAAGTGGCACATTCGGTTCAACTTGAATGTTAAGCTCCAAAACGTGTTGATTTGGCGTTTCTTGCGGAATGCAATGCAAAGTAAAAATGTTTTCGATTGCACCATCGCCACTGTCGAAAGAGGAAAGTTCCATTGTGTAATTAAACGAAAGAATTGACATAAAAAATTTTTCGGAAATTATGTCATTGTCAGACTTGCTCCGACAATCTTTTTGTTAGAAAGATTTCCGTGTCAAGCACGGAAATGACAATTTCACTCCATTATGCGTCCATTCTTTTTTCAAAAATGTGTTCAACATCGTAAACAATTGCGTGATAATCTAGCGGTTCTCTTTCTGCAATTTTGTCTAGCTCTTGAACACGTTTTTCGCTACAACCAAGTCCGGCTCTAACAAGTCGATACGAAGTTAGGCGACGTATTGCAGTCTTCATATCATTGGTTGGACGTTTCATTCTGCCAAATAAATCTACACGTTCTACGCGCCGTCCTGTTTTTATTAAGTCGCGAGCGCGGTCGTTTTGAATTGAATCGTCTGCCATTCCCCAAAATGCCACAATGTTGTCGCACACTTTTTGCAAATCAATTATTGGAGAATCGCTAAGTGCAGCCTCTTTCATTTTGTAAACGGCAAGTTGAATGTACGAAAAAGTTCGAGTCCCCAAAATTTCACGCAAAATTATTGCGTTTCCAAATCCGCGGTTAAGGTTTGAAATAATTGAATCTGGATTTTCTTCGTCATAGCAATAACGTTCGATAAAATCTTCGCGAGAAGTGTAGATGTTTGGAATATCTAAACTTTTGCAAAATTCGTCATAGCGTTCAGCTTCTGAATCTTCAATCATTAAATCAAAATAGTGCGAAAACTGACTTATTGTTGTGTAAACCCGTTCTGTGTAGCGGCCAAGCCAATAAAGGCTATCTTGTTGTTCAACTGAAATTGTTCCCATTTATGTAACCTCCAAATTACCCCAAAACCCAAGTGTCTTTGAATCCTCCGCCTTGAGACGAATTTACAATGAATGAAGTTGGATTTGTTGAATACCGCGTTAGTCCGCTTTTCCAAACGACTGGTTCATCACTGTACAAAACGAACGCGCGCAAATCAGCTTTTCGGGGTACGCTTTCTGTTCCGTTTGTAATAATGTCGATGTCCTGAAAATCTACAACTTCCTGAGCAATAAATCTTCTCGGTTCTTTTTTTAGCAAAGCAACAAAATCTTCCTTTTCTTTAGAAGTCATTGTGTTTGCAAAACGAACTCCGTAACCACCTGCCTCTGCAACGTCTTTAAGAACCAAACGGTCAAAATGTTCAAGAACGAATTTCATATCATCTTTGTAATACGGAAGATATGTCGGTGCATTTTTTAGAATTGGCTCTTCGTTCAAGTAATATTTAATCATTCTTGGAACAAAATAGTAGATTCCTTTGTCGTCGGCAACTCCGTTTCCTGGAGCATTCATTAAAGCAACGTTTCCTTTTCGGTAAACATCAAAAATGTGTGGAACTCCAATTAACGAATCTTTTACAAAGTTAAGCGGATCAAGATATTCAACAGAAATGCGACTGTAGACAACACCGACTTTTTCTTTTGTGCCTTCTGCAGTGTGAACAAAAAGTTCATCGCCTTCTACAAAAAGGTCAGAGTTCATACAAAGTAGAGCACCTGTTTGTTCTGCCAAGAATGAATGTTCAAAATACGCAGCATTGTAGCGACCAGGGGTTAAAATTACTGGAATTCCCCCAGTGTTTACGTAATTCATTGTTTTTCGCAAAAGTTTTGCGTAGTCTCTGTTATCGTCAATTTTTAAGTTATGAAAAGTTTTTGGTGAACATTGACGTTCCAAACTGCGCGCAATCATTGGATAAGATGCACCAGACGGAATGCGCAAGTTGTCTTCCAAAATGTACCATTCGCCATCTTTTCCTTTTACTAAATCAATTCCAGAAATGTGCGGAAAAACGCCTTTTGGCGGAACAAATCCGTCGCATTGGGCCATAAAACCACTTCCTGCAAAAACAAATTCTTCTGGAACAACTTTATCAAGCACAATCTGACGTTTTGAATAAATGTCGCTGATAAATGAATTCAATGCCTTTACTCGCTGTTTTAAGCCTTTCTCAAGATAGTCGAATTCTTTGTCCTCTATTACGCGTGGAATTGGATCAAACGGAAAAAGTTGTTCATGAAATTCGCCGTTTTTGTAAAGACCAAATCTAACTCCGTAGCGAGCAAGTTGTTCATTTATTAAATCTTTGTGCAAAAGTAAGTCGCTTAAATCTGATTTTTCAAATGCCATTTTCCGCCTCCTTGTTTTTATTGTCTTAATTTGTATACCAACCCGGGCTTGTTCCTTCTATATTTATATTTATTTGCTTTACTTCTTGGTATTCTTCCAATCCGTGAATTCCTAATTCGCGACCAATTCCGCTCATTTTATAGCCGCCCCAAGGTGCTTCGTTAAATGTTGGCGCAAAACAATTTATCCAAGTAATGCCAGCGCGAATTTCTTTTATAACGCGCATTGCTCTTCCAATATCTTTTGTAAAAACGCCACCAGCAAGTCCATAAGGCGTATCGTTTGCTAAATCAATCGCTTCTTGTTCAGTTTTAAAAGTTTGAATTGTTACAACTGGACCAAAAATTTCTTCGCGAACAATTTTCATATTGCTATTGCAACCATCAAAAACTGTAGGAAGCACAAAAAAGCCCTTATCGCAACCATTTTCTGTGTAACGTTTTCCGCCACACAAAAGTTTTGCGCCCTCGTCAATTCCGCTTTTTATATAGGAAAGAACTTTATTCATATCTTTTTCTGTAATAATTGGACCAATATCTGGATTTTTTAGCGGATTTCCAATCGTCATTGATTCTGCACGTTTTATAAGCTTTGCAACAAATTCATCGTGAATTTTTTCTTCTATTATAATTCGCGAACCTGCCGCACAAACTTCACCTTGATTAAAAAATATTCCAATCATTGCCCATTCAACCGCTGCATCTATATCGCTGTCGGCAAAAATTACGTTCGGAGATTTTCCACCAAGTTCAAGTCCAATTTTTTTAATATTAGTTGCGGCACTTTTCATTAAACTTTGACCAACTTTAGTTGAACCGGTAAACGCTATCATATCAACATCTGGATTTTCGCCCATTTCTGTTCCAACTTCTGCATCACCTTGCAAAAGATTTGCAGTTCCAGCGGGAATTCCTGCTTCTTCAAAAATCTTAAAAAGATGAATTGTAGAAAGTGGCGCTTTTGGGCTTGGCTTAAAAACAACGCTATTTCCAGCCGCTAAAGCCGGCGCAAGTTTCCAAGCACTCATTAAAAGCGGATAATTCCAAGGCGTAATTTGCGCAACAACGCCAACTGGTTCGTGAATTGTATATGAATGCATTTTTCCAAATCCAGAATTAACATCGTAAACGCCACCATAAGGCATTTTTAATGCTCCGGCATAATAACGAAAACAATGAATTGCATCGGAAATGTCGCCTTCCGCTTCGCGAAGAGGTTTTCCGCAATCTAAACAATCGGTTTTTGCTAAAAAAGAAAAATCGCGCTCCATTAAATCAGCAATTTTTAAGATTATGTCGCCACGAGTTTGACTGTCCATATCGCGCCAAGTACGTGTTTCGTAAAATGATTTTTTTGCAGCGGCAATCGCATTTTTTGTGTCCTTAATAGACGCTTCGTAAATTTTTGCAATTACTTCGCCATTTGCAGGGTTAATTACGTCTAAAACTTTTTTTTCTGAACTTTCTACCCATTTTCCGTCTATATAAAGTTTTTGTATTTCCATAGCATTTCCTCCGCAAAAAGTAAAAAAAAAGGCGACAGAATTTTCTTCTGTCGCCTTTGACAATTAAAAGTTTATTGAATTTTGTTTTCGTAATCAATAAAAAAAATTGTGCATATAGCACAAATTTTTATTAAATTTTTATGCTAAAAACGCTTTTTTATTGTGCTATTAAACAACTAAGATAAATAAAAGGTCAAATATCGAGTTTTATTGGTTCATCAAAATTGTCTGTGCCCCCGCAGAAATCCGTTTTTGCTGCACACGGTTGAGGCTGTAAGGAAATTTATTTTACCGGTTGCTACGCAACCTCAGCCCTCAAAGTGTTCGCAAAAGCCGGTTTCTGCTCCGCACAGACAATTTTTATTGTTTTGCATTAAAACTCGACATTTGAACTAAAAAAACGGAGGAAACTATGTTAAAAGACGAACTTCCAAAAATTATTACAAAAGAATTACCAGGACCAAAATCTGCGGAAATTATTAAGCGACGCGAAGCAGTTGTGCCAAAAGCAATTCGTTGCGTATATCCCTGTGTAATAGAAAAAGCAGCGGGCGCAATCATAGAAGACCCAGACGGAAACCGTTTTCTTGATTGGGTTGGTGGCGTTGGCGTTTTAAATGTTGGTCACAGTCATCCAGCGTTGGTAGAAGCAGTAAAAAAACAAGCAGAAAAATATTTTCACGGAATGTTTAACATTGTAACGCACGAAGGTTACGTTGAACTTGCAGAAAAACTTAGTAAACGCGTTCCAACTCGCGGAAATCACAATAAAGTAATGTTTGCAAATAGTGGCGCAGAAGCAGACGAAAATGCCGTAAAAATAGCAAAAGCATTTACTGGTCGCCCAAACATTATTGTTATGAGTGGCGCATTCCACGGAAGAACGCTTTTAACTATGGCAATGACATCAAAAAAAAGCGTATGCAGTTGGTCAAGGTCCACTTCCGGCAGGAGTTTTTCGCGCAGAATTTCCATATTTTTACAGAAAACCAGACGGAATGCCAGACGAAAAAGCAATAGATTATTACATTCAAAAGTTAGAAGAAGTTTTTGAAGAATGTGCGCCAGCAAACACAATAGCCGCAATCGTAATTGAACCAATACAAGGCGAAGGCGGATTTATTCCCGCTCCTTTGGAATACGTTAAAAAAGTGCGCGAAATTTGCGACAAAAACGGAATTCTTTTAGTTGCAGACGAAGTTCAATGCGGATTTGCTCGTAGCGGTCGCCTTTTTGCTTCTGAATATTGGAAAGATGCAGGTTGTGCGCCAGACATTCTTGCAACGGCAAAATCTATAGCGGGTGGCGTTCCTTTAGCGGCAATAATTGCGCGCGACGAAATTTACGATTCTGTTCCAACGGGCGTAATTGGCGGAACTTTTGGCGGAAACGCACTTGCTTGCGCAGCGGGAATAAAAGTGCTAGACGTAATAGATAACGAAAAACTTTGCGAACGTGCGCTAGAAATTGGCGCAAAAATTACTGCGCGCTTTAACGAATGGAAAGGAAAATACGAATGTGTTGGCGATGTTCGCGGAGTTGGCGCAATGGTTGGCGTAGAATTTGTAAAAAGCAAAGCAACAAAAGAGCCAGACGCTAAACTAGTTTCGGACATAATTCAATATGCAGCGTACCACGGACTTTTAATGGAAAACGCCGGCACATACAACAACGTAATTCGCTTTTTAGCCCCGCTTGTAATTACGGACGCACAGTTAGAAGCTGGATTAAAGATTTACGAAGAAGCAATAGCGAAATCCATTAAAAATTAACAATTTTCCGCAGATAGCGCAGATTTTCGCAGATTATTTCTACTTCGTTAAAATCTGCGCTAATCCGCAAAATCTGCGGGAGACCTTTTACACATTTTTTAAGTATTCCCTTATGTACAGCGCAGTTTGAATTAAATATCGCGCTTTTCCGTCGGAAAGGTCAACTTGCAAAATATCGCTAATTTTACGAATTCTGTAATTTACAGTATTTCTGTGCGTTGAGTTTTCTTTTGCGGTGCTTTGAACTTTGCCATTTTGTTCCAAATAAATTTTTAGCGTATTTAAAAAATCTTTTCGCTTTTCTTTTTCTAACACATTTAAAGGACCAAGAACAGAATTAACAAAATCTTCTAACACTTGTTTATTTTGAATTTCTCCAAAAAGTTTAAAAACACCAAGTTCAGTATAAGAACAAAAAAGTTCTTCGCTTGTACAAAAATTAAACGCTAAAAGCGCGTGTTTATATTCTTCAAAAAGATTTGTAGCAGAATTACAAACGCCAGAAACAGAAACACGCATTTTATTAAAAAACTTATCTTTTCTAGCCGATTTTTCTATTTTTTTTGCAAAATCAAAAAAATCAGTTTTTAAAACATAAATTATTTTTTCATCGTGTATAAAATAACAAAAATCGCTAAGATTCAATTCCGCCTTTATGTTAAACGAAAAATCTAAATATCGTTTTAAGGCATCTTTATTTTCTGTAAAATTTTCTGGAATTTCTAAAAGCGCAAGCGAAAATTGCAAAGCATTTTTAAAAGTCGTATTTTCTAAATCAGAAACTAAAAATTTTTCTGGCTCAAAAATAGCATTATAAAGTGCTTTTTCTAGGCTAAAACCTTTTTGCTTATCTTGAACAATTCTATTTCCGTAATCTTCCATTAAATCAATAATATGAATTTCCCAAGGCATAGTAAAAAGCGGAAGATTTAAGTTTTCGCAAAGTTCTGCAATTTTTTTTGGAACAAATGAAATATATTTTCCAACATTTAAAATTAAAGCAGACGCATTTTGTTCTGAAATAGATTTTACAAGTTTTTCTAAATATTCAATTAAAACATCTTCCGAAACCGGACCGTTTTTTCCAACGCTCATTCCAGTTGTAATTACAAGTTCACCGCCACGCAAAAAATTAAGCGTAGAAACATCTTCTGTATAATAAACCCAACTTACAGGCGAAAAAATTCCTTTTTTCCCAGAAATAAGTTTTAAACGAAAAATATCTTCCGTACTTTCATACAAAGATTGAACAGAAATTGCCATAGCACAAAAAATTATATCACATTTTCTTTATTTTTCTATTGCACAATTTTTCTTCTATTATTAAACTCTATTTTATTCAAAGACGAAAACGTTTGGTTTTTAAGCCAAGCGCATTTCGTCTTTTTTTTTGCTGTTTTAACAAAGGAGATTCGCTTATGTTTAACCGAAAAGATTTTGTAACTGACCAAAATTGGAAAAAATTTCTTGAATTTTCTAAAGATTTACCAACGCCAAATATTGTTATAAATCTTAACACAATTAAAGAAAACTTTATAAACTTAAAAAATTCTTTTCCTTATGCAAAAATATTTTACGCAATTAAAGCAAATCCTGGTGAACCAGTTTTAAAAATGCTTTCAGAAATGGGTTCTAATTTTGACATTGCAAGTCGTTACGAACTAGATATGATAAAACCTTTTGTAAAAGAACCGGAACGTCTTTCGTACGGAAATACAATAAAAAAAGCAAGCGACATAAAATATTTTTACGAAAACGGAATAAGAATGTTTGCAACAGATAGCAAAGACGACCTTAAAAACATTGCGGAAAACGCTCCTGGCTCAAAGGTTTACGTTCGCATTCTTATAGAAAATTCTACAACAGCAGATTGGCCGCTAAGTCGCAAATTTGGTTGCAATCCAGATATGGCGTACAATCTTTTGGTAATGGCAAAAGAACTAGGTTTAATTCCTTATGGAGTTTCGTTTCACGTAGGAAGCCAACAGCGCGACATTGGCGCTTGGGACGACGCAATAGCAAAAGTAAAATATCTTTTTACATCTTTGGAAGAAGAAGAAGGAATTATTTTAAAAATGATTGATATGGGCGGTGGATTTCCGGCGAATTATATTGAACCAACAAATGCTCTTAGCGTTTATGCTTCAGAAATTACTCGATTTCTTACAGAAGATTTTGGAAACGCGCTTCCAGAAATTATTTTAGAACCAGGTCGTTCTTTAGTTGGTAACAGTGGAATTTTAACTAGCGAAGTAATTCTTTCTAGTAGGAAAAACAATACTGCATTAAATCGTTGGATTTATTTAGACGCAGGAAAATTTAATGGCTTAATAGAAACTTTAGATGAATGTATAAAATATCCGCTTGTAACAACAAAAGATGGCGACAAAGAAGGCGAAGTAATAATTGCTGGTCCAACTTGCGACAGTATGGACATAATGTACGAAAACACAAAATACAAATTGCCCGTAAATTTGCGTCAAGGCGACAAAGTTTATTGGCTTTCTACTGGCGCGTACACAAGCACTTATGCAAGCGTAGCATTTAACGGTTTTCCGCCAATAAAAACGTATTATATGTAATGGATTGCCACGCTTCGCTCGCAATGACATTGCCGCTATTCGGTCTCGCAATAACGGCAGTTATTTTTAGCCTTTCTACCCTTTTCGCTTTAATTCGCTAATTTTTGCGCAAGAATAACCTTCTTTGTTAGAATTATTTTCTACAATTATTTTTCCGGTACTATCTGTAATTAGCGAATGACCAAAAAATTCTTTGCTTTTAGTTTTACCAATTCGGTTTGTTGCAACAATTGGAACGCAATAATCTAAACTTCGACTTTGCACAGCGATTTTCCATTTTTCTAAATGCGGTTCTTCTAAAGCCGCACAAACAATAATTGCGTCAACGCCAAGTTTTTTGTAAAAATAACTAGTTTTGCAAGTTTCGCAAAAATCAGTATTTCCGCAAGCAAAAAATCCAGTTTTACCCAAAGAAGTTTTGCAAATAGAAAAACTTTCGCCTTCCGAAAAAACATTTTTTTCTTTACTGTCTTCTTCAATAAAATTTGTTTTTGAATATATTTTACAAAATTCACCATTAGAAGAAATAAAATACAAAGCGTTTTTGATTTTTAGTTGTTCTTCCATTAAAACATAAGGCGCACCAAGCACCGCTTCCATATTCAATTCTTTGCAAACATCCGCAATCGACTTTAAAAGAAAATCAATTTCTTCTTGCGTATAACGAAACCTTAAATCTTTAAGATTTTCGTAACCATATAAAATCATTTCCGGAAAAACTGCCAACGAAACATTCGGTGAACTTTTCTTTACAAAATTAAGATTTTCTATCACATCTTCTGCATTTTTTTGCATATTGCCTTCCGCACAATTCATTTGTACGCAAGCAACTTCGTTTAAAAAGAAATTCATAAATAAGCCTCATTTTGTAACCCTCAAAAAAAAGCAAAAAAAAGACGTCGAACTACAAACGTAATTCGGCGCCTTTGCCTTAATTGATTTTATTATAGAAAATAACTAAAATTTATTCAACATTTTATTTTTGGAGATTTTTATGATTACGCTAAACGACTATCTTTATTCTGGCGACACAGTTTTAAAAATCCTAAAAAAATATTCTTTAGATTTGCGACAATCTTCTGTAGAATCAAAAAATCCAATTGATATGATGCATTCTAATTTTTTAATTCAAATTAGCGAACTTTTGGAACACAACGACTTTTTAACAGCACAATCACAGCAAATTCGCGAATTTTATAAATTTATGGCAGAAAAATATCCAGAACTTGCATTTACTTTTAAGGGAAGAATAAAAAGCCTTATTCGCGCAGAAGAAAAATTTAACGGAAAAATTGTTTCGTTTATTTACGAATATTACACAGAACGCGGAAATTTTCCTTCTATTCCAGAAATAAAAACGCGCCTAGAACGATTTCGCGACTTAATTGCCTACAGAATTGTAATTAGTATGCCACGTTGCCATTTAAAAAACGAAAACGAACGCGAAGAAGTTGAACTAAAATATCTTTACGAAATTGCAAATATTTTGCCTTCTTTTTTGGAAGAACGCGGATTTAGCGCAGAAGTTTTGCAAAAGCAAATGACATTTTCTTCGCCAATGCTAAACGAAGATGTTCGCCCATACTACAAAGATTACATTGCAAATAAAAGTCCTTACGGCTACCGTTCGCTACACATAACTTTTTACGACAACACAGCTCGCTCTTATATAGAAGTGCAACTTCGCACAAAAGAAATGGACGATTTTGCAGAAATTGGCCCCGCAAATCATTCGGGTTACGAACACAGACAAGAAGCAGAACGCGCCCGCCGTGATGCAGTTCCACAAGGCAAGTGCGTTTATTTTGACGAAGCGTACGAACGCGGCATAAAACTTCAGTCACTAGATTTGTCAAAACTAGATGTAAATATGTTTTCGGCCGTAAACAACACTTTAATGAACGACTGTTGCGGGCTTTTTCGCGGAAGACTTATTTTGCCTTACGAACATCTTTC
>CAZJOU010000018.1:0-2328 GCA_964547685.1 uncultured Treponema sp.
CATCGGCAGAACTTCCTCATTGTTTGTCAATTTTTATTACTTTCCAAAATTATAACTTAGCGAACCTTTCGTAAGAATGCGTCTTTGTAGCCGGACTTTTTAAATCTGTTCAAAACTGTTCCGTATTCGTCCATATTTAAAGGTCCAATCATAACTTGTGTTGCTTTGCCACTTGCAAGTGGAACTAAAACAACTGGATATTGTTCTGCATATTTAGAAATAATATCTTGAATATTGTTTTCATCTGCAAGAACAGCAATTTGAACGTAATATTTTCCGCTTTGTAGTTCTTTTAGACTATTAACCTTGTATTTATCTAACGAAGATTTATTACTTTCTGTAAGAACTGTTTTTGGAACAATATTTTCGTTTTCAGTTGGTTTTTCTTCTGTTTTTTCAACCTTACTTGCTTCTGGCGGATTTGATTCTGTTGGAACAAGAACTATTGGTTCAAAACTTTCATCGCCAGATTCTTCATTTGAAACAACGTTATTTTCTGGTTCAACAAATGGAGTTTCGCTTGGAAGTTCAGAAAGTTCGTCTGCAGCTACAGATTCTTCTTCAAAAGGAACTTCAGAAGGAATTTCTTCTTGAACAGGAACTTCTGCATTTTCGCTAGGAACTTCTTCTACGTTATCTTCTACAGATTCTTCTTGTGGAACTGTTTCCGCTGGAAGTTCAGACAAATCTTCATCTTCTACCCTTTCGCCCGCAAATTCATCATTTTCTGGAACATTTTCTGTTGAAACTTCTTCTGATTCAACTGGAACTGGTGCAATTTCTGAATTTAAAGGTTCTTGTTCAGTTGCTTCTATAACTTCTGGTTCATCTTCTACTTTATCAGATTCAACAGGTTCTTCTTCTAGTTCAGAAACGTCGTCTTCTATTGGTTGTTCTTCCGCTTTTTCTTCGGAAAGTTCTGGAACTTCAGTTGCATCAATTTCTTCTAAAGGTTCCGCTTCTACACTTTCTGATTCAACAGGCGGTTCTTCTATTTCTTGAACTGTTTCGGGTTCTTCTGATGTTTCTTCCGGCTGTTCTTCTTCTGTTGCTTCTATAACTTCTGGTTCTTTTTCTTCTTCCTTTTCTTCTGGAACTTCAGCAATTTCTTCTACAGTTTCAGAATTTTCTTCTGCATTTTCTGCTTCTTGATTTTCTGTATTTTCTTCTGTAGATTCAATTTCTTCTGCTGGAGCATTATTTTCTTCTTCCGAATTTTCTTCTGGTTCAACATCTACGGCAGAATCTTCGTTATATTCTGTTGCGACACCTTCTACAACTCCGCCAATAACTGCTGTTCCCGCAACGGCTTCGTCTAACTGACCGGAACGTTTTGTTATTTTTACAACATTATTTAAATCTTTAGAAAGTCCTAAAAGTTCGGCTGCTTCTGGCGAAAGCAAGATTGCAATTCCTTCAGAAGAATCAATAGAGCCAATTACAAGAATATCAACTGATTTTTTTGTAATTAAACTTGTTACGCTTATTGAATCGCCTGGTAAATAGCCTACAGTTTTAGCAAAAACGCCTTTTGGCATTACGCCTTCTTCTGCAACAACCGCTCTTCCATCCAAGGACGGACTGAACGATGTAAAAAGAATTCCACATAATAAAACGCTTAAAATTATACCAAATAATTTTTTCATACAGTCCCACCTTACGCTTTTTGCATTATTATTTTATGTAAATGCGTTGCAAAATCCGCTGCAAATTCGCGAACATTTGCTTCTTCATCATGACTTATATTTTGCTGAACTTTTGTAGTTGAATCTTCTAAAACTTTGCCTGTTCTAATAGAAACAATTTTCCAGCTTATTTTTTTCATATTTCCTATGGAAACTTTTTGATTTTCTTCTGCGCCACCTGTAAAATACAATTTTACCAAGCAAAAGTTTTCTACAGTTCCTTCTACCGCTTCATTATAAGAATTTTTAAAGTATTTTTCATCTTGAGCATTTGTGTTAGAAACTGCTGCTGGAACATTTGAAACAATAAAGCCATGTTCAAAAAAATAATTTAAAATTTCGTCTTCTATAACAAGCGAAGATTCGCAAACTTCGTTTAAACTTTCATCCTTTTGTAGAATTTGAAAAGAAAGACTTTCTGCATTTACAAAAGAAATGGAAGCAATTATTGTGAAAACTGCAACCAAAAATTTTTTCCCCATAAAAACACCCCATTTTTAGGTTTTGTTTCTCTTTTTATCTATCGACAAATAAGGAAATCTAGTTTAGCACAATATTTTATATTTTTTAGATTTGTGGGGATTTTTCGAAAATGTGTCATTCCGAACTTGTTGCCTGCGGCGACCTTCGGTGCGGAATCTAC
>CAZJOU010000018.1:2428-11659 GCA_964547685.1 uncultured Treponema sp.
CTAAAAACACTTACGTCCCAATCATTTGTTGGAATTCTAATATTTGTAAGTGCAAAATCTTTTGGAATTTCAGAAAAATTAATTAATGGAACAAATTTTGTTTCGTTTGGCGATTTTAATTCAAGATATGCGTCTAATGCCAAAAGCGGACCATACAAAGTTCCTTTTTTTTCTTTATTCAAAATATTTCCCGCAATTGTCGCAATGTTTCTAACAAATGGATTTGCAACAGTTTCTATTGCCTCCGCTAAAATTTTTGGCAAGTTGCGCTCTCCAAGTTCAAGAATCGCAGAAAGAGAAGTTCCCGGACCAAATTCTATATAACGTTCGTGTTTATGAATTTGCTTAAAATCTTTTATCAAAGTTGTAGAAATGCACTTTTCTGGCATTTCGCTAAGTGCTGTACATGCGCCAATAATCTGAAGCGTAGCTATTGTCTTCATCTGATAAAAAAGATCTGAAAGGTTTTTTGCATAAAAAATATTGCTGTGTTTATTTTCCATTTTAGACCTCTTATTTAGAATTTAATTTATATTCAGACGCAAAAATTATTCCGTTTGTTAAAGTATCAATATCTGTGCAACAAGGCGAAAGATGTTGTATTTGCGCTTTTATTTCTGAACGAGAAGGTTTTTGATTTGCTTTTAAGATTGCAGCTGCAGCAAAAATTTTTCCTGCGTTGCAATAACCGCAAAGTTTTATTCCCGCTTTTGAAAAACCTTTTGTAATGTACAAATATTCGTCAGATTTAGCAAAATATTCTAGAGTTTCTACTTCTTGATTCATAACAAGCGCAACAGAAACTTTACAAGCAGGAACTGGTTTTTCGTTTAAAAGCACTGTGCATGCGCCACAAACGCCTTCTGCGCAACCTAATTTTACAGAAAGAAGTTTTAAAGAACGAAGAACATCTATAAGTTTTTCATCTGGTTCAGCTTGAATCATAATGCGTTCACCATTAATAATTACAGGAATATTCATTTTTCTTCCTCTGCTTGTTTTTTATCTAAACTAGAATCGCTAGTATTTTCTAACAAATCTTTTGAATTTTCTATATTTTTATTTTCAGTTAAATCTTCGTTTTTGTCTTTTTCTTCATTATTTTCTTTTTGAACAGATTGAACAGAATTTATTTTTGTAAGTTCGTAAAGTTCTTGTTCTGTACAAGGAATGTGCGAAACTTTTTTAGAAAGTGCCATAGAAAGTGCCGAAGAAAAAGCCGCCGGAATTAAATTGTGAACAAGTTTTCCTATTTGACACGGAGTTTCTTTAGAACTTATAAACGAAATATTAATTGAATCGTAAGGCACAATTACATCTTGAACAATTCGTTCCATTTCTTGCTGAACCGCAAGCCTAATTGTGTTTTCGGCTGCCTTAATTGAATAAATTTCTCCACAATCAACTGCAATCCAAATTCCTTTTATTTTTTCTTGGTACGTATCTGCGTTAAGTTCAACTTCTACAATAGCCGCGCCAAACGAAGACGCTTGATAAGGATGACCAGAAAATTTTTTGCTATCCCATTGTTTTTTCATTGCAGGCGAAAGAGTTTTCTTTACTGTTATTGGAGCTTTTTCTTTTTCGCGCTTCTTTTTTATATCTTCACAAGCACGTTTTAACAAAACCGACATTATACTTATATCGTTGCAAAAACTTTTTGGCATAAAAGTTTCTTCGGTAGTTTCAAATTCAGAATTTATGCTAATTTGATTTGGTTCAATTTCCAAAATAGAAGAAGCAAGTTGTTTCCAAATTGCGCTTACAGAAGAAGACGGAGTCATTGCGTTTATAACAATTTTATTTTCTTCTGTTAAAGTTACTTCTATTTTTTGCTCTGTTAAAGGAAAATTTGTTCCGTAAAAACATGCGCCATCGTAAGCGCAAGAAAGTCCAATTCCGCGACGCGGAAGAGCAAAAAAAGTGTGTCCGCCTTCGTTTTGCGTTTCTTTTGCATTTAAGCGATAAGACGAATATTTGCGATTAAAATCACTTTGGCTAATAATTGCGTTTATTGTATCAAAAGGACGATTAAATCTAAACTTAAATGGCGATTTACATTCCCTTTCTATAAGACAAATATTTTTCATTCTTAAGTCCGCCGGCAAAATATTTGTTTTTTCCGCAATAAACTGAAGATGATTTTCCATTGCAAAAAACGCCTGAGAATCAATTAATTCTGAATAAATAGAAGTTGGTGGATTATCAGAAGAATGAACTTTTACATTTATTAAAACGTGTCGTGGATTATAAAAACTGCAAGCGGCAACAGCAAGTCTATCTGCAATTTCTTGTGCAAAAGGATTTGAATATCCTGCGTCGCAATCTATATTTACAATAATTGCTTTAATAGTTCCGTCGGCTTCTACTGCAGAACGAATTTTTATTTCGGTATCAACTCCGGGATGAAAAAAAGTTTTCTGCTCTTCTTTAGACAAAACCAATTTTACAGGTTTTTCAGTTATTAAAGTTACAAGCGCGGCTTGTGCTGCTAACGTAGCGTTTCGCCAAATTCCGCTAGTATTTTCTGTTTGCAAAATTGTTTTTTGAATTACGATTTTTTCTTCATCAATATTTAAAACTTGGCTTACATTTTTAGAAAGGAACGAAGGCCACTGAGTTGTTGTCATTATGTTAATTTTTTGACCTTCTTTGTAGCAAAAAACGCCGTTCGGTTCAATCCATTCTGGCGAAACTTCGTCCATAGACCAAGTTGAAGTAATATCGAACGGACAAAGATTAAATTCATCTTTTAAAATTTGTGGATCGTCGGTAAAAGTAAAAAATCCGGCTTTTGCGGTTCTTTCTGCAAGAATGCGTTCTGTGTGTTTTCCAGGATTTATATTTTCAACTGCATCTTCTATTTGTTCTGGCTTTGTATAACTAGATTTTGTTGTTGGTTTTGGCATTGCATCTAGCGAAGGAAGAACGTTTACCATATCAACAAAATCAGCAATATCAGAATCTTTAGCAATTTCTGTCTGAGTTTGATTTGATTCTAAAAGCGAATTTTTTACATTTTCTGAATGACTTATTTGATTTGCAACTTCCTGAATTTCTGGCGAAGGAATTGTTGTAACATCAAAGGTTATTTGAATTTCGCTAGCAATTTTTCTAACTTCTTTTAAATCTGGACCGGCAACAATTCCAACTGGCTGACCTTTATAATGAACTTTTTCGTTACAGAATACGCGAGTATTAATTCCCATTGTAGAAATAAAATTTTTTCCTGGAATGTCGCGCGCAGAAAAAAAGTAATAACCTTCTGGAATATCAGAAAAATTGATATTTGTAATTTTTCCACCAGACAAAGGGCTTCTAACTAAGGCAGCGTAAAGCATATCGTCTTTATAGCAATCAATAAGATAATCTTTTGAATTATAAGAATGTCTTTTTGCCTTTTTTAGAGAACGCTTTTTATTTAATTTTTTTTCTGTACTTTCCTTTTCGTTAGGCATGATTTTCAAATCCTATTCTTTTTATTTCTTTTATTACCATATCCGACATTTTATCTGTCATATCTGGCCACAAAGGAATTGTAATTGTTTGACTATAGCGTTTTGCTGCTTCTGGAAAATTTTGTGCATTAAAATCGCTATAAAGTTCTTTCCAATATGTAAAATAAAAAAGTGGAATAAAATGAACAGAAATTCCAATTCCGCTTTTTTGAAGTTCTTTTGCAAACGTATTGCGGTCAATTTTTAATTTTTCTGGCACAATGCGCAAAAGATAAAGATGCCAGCAATTTCCTTCTGAATTTGGCGGAAGTTGCACAAAATCAAGATTTTTAAATGCTTCGTTATATTTTTTTACTATTTTAACTCGCTTTTCATAAAAACTTTGCGCTTTTTTTAATTGAACAACGCCAAGTGCGCTAAGAACATCTGGAAGATTAAATTTATAACCAGGAGCTACAATATCGTATTCCCAACTAGCACGTGGCGAAGTGTATCTGTCCCAAGTAGAACGATCCATTCCGTGAAGTCGCATTGTTGTCATTCTTTTTAAAAGGTCTTTGTCGC
The DNA here is from genome assembly GCA_964547685.1 of uncultured Treponema sp. GTDB lineage: Bacteria > Spirochaetota > Spirochaetia > Treponematales > Treponemataceae > Treponema_D. Next base: position 6,451 of record CAZJOU010000018.1, read on the forward strand.
GAGTGCAAACCATTCCACCTTCTGCTGTTGTTATTGTTTTTGTAACATAAAACGAAAAAACGCCAATGTCGCCAATTGTTCCAGCGTAACCTAGCGATGTTGGACTTGGAAAAGCGTGAGCAGCATCTTCTATTACTTTTACATCATATTTTTTTGCAATTTGCATAATTTTTTTCATATTGCAAACATTTCCTGCAATGTGAACTGGAACTATTGCTTTTACGTTTTTTCCTTTTTCGGAATTAAGAATTTTTTCTATATTTTCTGGCTCTATATTATAAGAATCTTTTTCTATGTCGGCAAAATAAACTTCTGCGCCAAGATGCCGAGCGCACATTGCAGTGGAAACAAATGTGTAAGGCGTTGTAATAACGGCAGTTCCTTGTTTTACGCCACACGCTTCCATTGCAAGAATCATTCCGCTTGTATTAGAATTTACTGAAAGACTTTTTACATCTTCTGTTGAAAGTCCAAATTTTTTCCGCTCTTCTAGCATTTTTGGCTTTGAATTCATAAAATCAGAAAAGTTTTTTTCAAACTCAAAAGTATATTTTCCAGTTGTAAGCCAGCCAGATTTTAATACTTTGTTTACAAGTTTTATTTCTTCTTTTGAAATAGAAGGCCTAGAAAATGGAACTTTTAAAGAATCTGCATCAGACATTTATATTCCTCTTAAAATATTAAAAGTATAGATTTAGGGAAATTTCGTGTCATTTCCGTGCCTGACACTGCGATGTTTTCGTAAGAAAACTCGTTTGGAATCTATAACAAGTAGATTGTCGGGTCTAGCCCGACAATGACACGAAAAACAAAATTTCCACAAATCTATACTATTTACTCTCCGTTTTCTTTGTAAAACTTTTCCAGCGAAGGAAATTCTTTGCAAAGTATATTTAAAAGATATTTTTTGTTTCTATAAATATCAATATTTTCTGCACTTTCATTTTGCAAAAAACAAATTGGTTTTAGCGTTTCTAAAAGATTTTCTAATTTGTTATGCGTAAATTCAAGATTTTTTAATTTTAATATTTTTGCGTATTCTGTTTTTTCTGGTTCTTCTTCTTTTAACCAAAGCGGTTCAACAGAGCGTTCACCTTTTCGCTTTCCAATAAATTTTATTTCTATATCTTTTTCTGGTTCTAGCCCGCTAAATTTTATAATTTGCTTTGCTAAATCTACAATTTTTATTGGTTCGCCCATATCCAAAAGGTAAGATTCGCCATTTTTTCCAACGCCGCCAGTTTTTAAAACAAGCGAACACGCTTCTGGAATTGTCATAAAATAGCGTTCCATATCTTTAGAAGTTACAGTAACAGGCCCGCCATTTTTTATTTGTTCCATAAAAAGCGGCAAAATTGAACCTCGACTTCCTAAAACATTTCCAAACCTAACAAACATAAACTTTTTATCGCCAGACGCTTGTTTTGCTGTGTCCAAAACAAGTTTTTCACAAATCATTTTAGAAACGCCGTAAACGCTAACTGGCAAAACCGCTTTATCTGTAGAAATAAGAACAAAACGCTGAACATTATGTTTTAGCGAAGCATCTAAAAGATTTTTTGTACCAAATACATTGTTTGCTATTGCCGCCACAGGATTTTCTTCCATCATTGGAACGTGTTTATATGCTGCGCAATGAAAAACAACATCACACTTTGTTTTACCAATAATATAATCTGTGTAAGCGCGATCTGCCATATCACCAATAATAGGAACTATTGTTGCTTTTTCGCCAACGCCTTCTGCTTGTAAAAGTCTAAGTTCCCTGTCAATTTGGTAAATAGAATTTTCGCCATGACCAAAAAGATAAAGTCGTTCTGCGCCACCACTTAAAAGTTGTCGCGCTAATTCCGAACCAATAGAACCGCCCGCTCCTGTAATAAAAACACGTTTTCCACGTAAATAAGCAAGACTTTCTTTTAATGAAATTGTAACTGGAGTTCGTCCCAAAATATCTAAAGGGTCAATTTCGCGAGTTTGAACAAAATGTGCAGAACCATTTACAACTTGGCTAATTCCCGGAAGAATTCGAATATTTTTAAAACCGCAATTTTTTAGAATTTCGTAAATTTCGCGAATTTTTTCTATTGGCGCAGACGGAATTGCAATAATTGCTTCGTCCTGAGATTTACACCTTAAAACAGAAGCAACATTTTTTATTGGTCCTAAAACTGGAATTCCGTCTATTTGCGAACCAATAATTTTTGCGTCATCATCAAGAAACGCTCCAACTTTGCCAAAAACTTTTTTTCGCTTAATATCATCAGCAATAGTTTGTCCCGCAAAACCAGCGCCAATTATGTAAAGATTTTTTTCGCTTTTCAATGCACTTTTCCCACTTATATCGATTTTATCATATTTTCTTAGGAAAAGAAATTACCTCCTTGTAATTTCTTTTCCATTTCATACGCTTTGCATTTTCACGTGCTACGCGCGAACCTCCTGTTCGCGATTATTTTACCTATTTCATAATTTATATTTCCTAATTATAATAGAAGAATGTTTAATAGTCTTACTGGAATAATTACTGGAAAATTTCCAAAGCAACTTTTTATCGATACAAACGGAATTGAATGGTCAGTTTGCGTGCCAGATTCTTGTCTTTCTGAATTTGGACCAGTTGGTGGCGAAGGAAAAGTTTTTACATATTTAAATCATTACGAAAACGGAATGGACCTTTACGGTTTTGCAACAAACGAAGAACGAAATCTTTTTTTTGATCTTTTAAAAGTTGACGGAATTGGTCCAAAAGCTGCAATAAAAATAATGAGTAGCGTAAACATTTCGGAACTTATTTCTGTTTTGGAATCTGGCGAAGTTAGCGTTTTAGAAAAAATTCCGGGTGTTGGCAAAAAAACTGCCGCAAAAATGATGCTTACACTAAAAGGAAAACTTACTCTTCCAGAAACCGAAACAATTGTTGTAAAAAAAGAAAACGCATTTTCTGTTGTTATTTCTTCTCTTTGCGAAATGGGTTATGATAAATTAGAAGCAGAAAAATGTGTTGCAAAAATTGTTACAGAACTTTCACAAGAAGCAGATTTTGCAAATAAACCCCAATCAGAAAAAGAAGATTCTGTATTTAAAAAAGCAATTATGGAGATGTCGCGATGAGTTCAAAAATCAATATGGACATAAATGATGACCAATTTCTTCATATCGTGCGCTCCGAACAAAAAATAGAAGATTACGATGACGACTTTGAAAAAGGAATAAATCTTCGCCCACAATTTTTAACAGATTTTATAGGACAAACAAAGGTTCGCGAAAATTTAGATATTTTCATAAATGCTGCAAAAGAGCGAAAAGAACCGCTTGACCATCTTTTTTTAATTGGTCCGCCGGGGCTTGGAAAAACAACTATTGCACAAATTACAGCGCGTGAACTTGGCGCAGATTTTAAAATAACTAGCGCACCTGCATTAGAAAAGCCAAAAGATTTGGTAGGAATTCTTTCTACAATCACAGAGGGAACCGTATTTTTTATAGACGAAATTCACCGCTTAAAGCACACAATAGAAGAAATGCTTTACATTGCAATGGAAGATTACGAACTAGATTGGATTATTGGTCAAGGAGCCGCAGCAAGAACAGTTCGCATTCCAATTCCGCACTTTACGTTGGTTGGCGCAACAACAAAAGCCGGCGCAGTTGCAAGTCCTTTAAGAAGTCGCTTTGGAATAATTCAACGTTTTGAATATTATTCGCCAGAAGAACTTGCGGCTGTAATAAATCGTTCTGCAAAACTTTTAAATATCAAAGTAGAACCAGATGCCGCTCTTTTAATGGGAAAATGTTCGCGGGGAACGCCACGTGTTGCAAACCGAGTTTTACGCCGAATGCGCGACTATGCAACCGTAATGGGAAAAGATTCTATTAATTTAGGCGTTGTAAAAGCCGGCTTAAATCGTCTAGAAATAGACGAATTTGGACTTGAACGTGTTGACCGCGAAATTTTAAGAACGATAATAACAAATTTTGGCGGCGGTCCAGTTGGAGCGGAAACTTTAGCAATTTCAATAGGAGAAAGCCAAGATACTTTAGAAGATTATTATGAACCTTACTTAATTCAATGCGGATTTTTACAACGCACGCCACGCGGTCGCATTGTTACCGAAAAAGGCTATAATCATCTTGGACTAAAATACGGAGGAAACGCCGAACAGCAAAAAACACTGTTTGAATAAACCAACGGTGATTGAGCCTGTCGAAATTCTTGGATTGAGCCTGTCGCCCGCTTGCGCACGAAGCGTAGCGAAGTAATCACCATTGTTATAAAATTGATTTGTTATTCGGAAAATACTATGCTTTTAAAAGAATTTGACTTTGATTTACCAGAAGAACTTATTGCTCAACATCCAAGCGGAATTCGCGGACAAGACCGCCTTATGCTTTTAAACAGAAAAACTGGCGAAGTTGAACATCATAAAATGGACGATTTACCTAATTTAATTCTTCCTGGTACTTTAATGATTTTTAATAATTCAAAAGTGCGTCGCGCTCGCTGTTACGGAATAAAAGAAACAACTGGACGCGAACAAGAATTTATGTTTTTAAACCAAATTGACAAAGACAGACGCGTTTGGAACACAATGGTAAAATCTGCAAAAAAACAAAAGCCAGGAATGCGCTATAAATTTCCAGATGGTTCAATTGGAACAATAATTGAACACGAAGGAAACGCAGGTACAGAATTTCGCGCATTGCAGTTCGATTTTACAATTACAGAAGATTGGTTCGAAAAAAACGGGCACATTCCACTTCCGCCGTACATTAAACGCGAAGACACAGACGAAGATTCGGAACGCTATCAAAACGTTTATGCAAAAGAAACAGGAAGTGCCGCTTGTCCAACAGCTGGGCTTCATTTTACAGAAGAAATGCTTTCGCGCCTTAGCCAAAAAGGAATTGACCGAAGTTTTGTAACGCTACACGTTGGACTTGGAACTTTTTTACCAGTTCGCGAACAAAATATAGAAGAACACAAAATGCACGAAGAAGTTTTTACAGTTCCAGAAGAAACCGCAAATAAAATAAATTTAGCAAAAAAAGAAGGTCGCCCAATTCTTGCAGTTGGAACAACTTCTGTTCGCACTTTAGAATCTGCAAGCGACGAAACTGGCTTTGTAAAAGCGGGAACTTCTAGCACGCGCATTTTTATGTATCCGGGCTACAAGTTTAAGGTAATAGACCAAATGTTTACAAATTT
>CAZJOU010000018.1:11759-13593 GCA_964547685.1 uncultured Treponema sp.
TGCAAGTTTCCGTAGGAAACTTGGTAGCAACCACAGGTTGCGTAGAGACGCAATGTTCATACGCTAACATCGTCATTGCGAGCCAAAGGCGTGGCAATCCCACATAGCAAATAGATTGCCACGTCGCTTCGCTCCTCGCAATGGCATTATATCGCCGTACTTAGCAAATGGCACAACGCTCCTGCAAGCGCGTCGGCGGCGTGGTCTGGCTTTGGCGGTTCAGGCAATTTTAATAAAATTTGCACATACTTTTCAACTAATTCTTTATCTGCGCTTGCCGTTCCTGTAACCGCTTTTTTTATTTGATTCGGCTTATATTCACTTAAAGGAATAACATTTTGCGCTAAGCAAAGAGTTACAACGCCCTTTGCTTCCGCTACGTTTATAGCACTTGTAACATTTCGCGAAAAGAATAACGCTTCCATACTTGACTCCGTAGGTCTAAACTCGTCAATTATTGCCTGAAGCCTAGAATAAATTGTTAAAAGACGTTCTCCATAAGCCATTTCGCTACTTGTTTCTATAACGCCGTAACTTACCATCTGATATTTATTTCCAATACAATCTATTACGCCAAAACCAGTGTTTGCAAGTCCCGGGTCAATTCCTAAAACGCGACGATATCTTTTCTTTTTGCAATTTTCGTCTGCGACCTGCGTTCCTGGAAGAGATGTAAATTTTTCAGATGGATTTATCATAAAGTTATTTTAACACAAAAAAAGCCTCCTGCAACGGAGACTTTTTTCTATTCACACGTTCGCGTTCCAAAACCTGCGCCACTGCTCGGTTTTGTCGCTCATTTAGGTTGGAAAAACTTCTGAACGAAGTTTTTCTATCTACACGTTCGCGTGCGAAAGCTGCGCCACTGCTCGCCTTCTCGCTCATTTAAGTAGGAAAAACTTCTGAACGAAGTTTTTCTATCTACACGTTCGCGTTCCAAAACCTGCGCCACTGCTCGGTTTTGCCGCTCACTAATCCTCTGGTGTAAAGTCGTCTGGGAATTCGGCTGTGTGGTAAACGTTTTGAACGTCGTCGTTATCTTCTAGGCGGTCAATAAGTTTTTGCACTTTTGCAGCGGTTTCTGCATCAACAGGAGTATAAGCGTCTGGAACCATTCCTACTTCTGCAGAAAGCGATTCAAAACCTTTTTCGTTCAAAGCATCTGCAACTGCAGCAAAATTATCCGGAGAAGTTGTAACTGTAATAACTCCATCTTCGTTTACAATGTCATCTGCACCAGCTTCCAAAGCAACTTCCATAATTTCATCTTCGTTTACTTTGTCTGCATCGTATTCAATAGTACCTTTGCGCTGGAACATTCTAGAAACAGAACCAGTTGTTCCCAAATTTCCGCCGTTCTTTGTAAAAATATTTCTAACATCAGCAGCCGCACGATTTTTGTTATCTGTAAGAACTTCTACCATTACAGCAACACCACCAGCAGCGTATCCTTCGTAAACTAATTCTTCGTAAGAAGCTCCGCCGTCTTCTCCAGTTCCCTTTTTAATTGCGCGTTCAATATTGTCTTTTGGCATATTTGCTGCACGCGCCTTAATAATAATAGTTCTTAAGCGAGGATTAGAATTTGGATCTCCTCCGCCCATTCTTGCAGCAATAGAAATTTCCTTAATGAATTTTGTAAAAAGCTTACCGCGTTTTGCATCTGCGATACCTTTTGCGTGTTTTATGGTTGCCCACTTACTATGTCCTGACATGGAGGATCTCCTTAAAATAAAAATACGAATTTATTGTAGTTCTTTATAGTAACTTAAATTAAAGATGAATGTCAATAATATAATTTATAATGCAGAATTAATAATTAAGAATTTTTTTT
>CAZJOU010000018.1:13693-18034 GCA_964547685.1 uncultured Treponema sp.
AAAAGCCTTTCCCCTAGGCTCAAACCTACGGTTTTCGCCCTACCCCATTCTGCACGGCACATCGCTTCGCTCGTGTGATTTTTAGGGCAAATATCGAGTTTTAATACAAATCAATTAAAACTCGACATTTTACCTCTTATTCTTTTCTTACCAGCGTAAACCAAATTGGTCCGCAACCATTATTTTTGTCTGGCAAAATATGAAATCCGCACTTTGTGCGCTCTGGCACTGGAACTATCGGCATTTTACAAAATGCGCAAAAATCTTCGCTTAGCGTTGGCATTTTTTCTGTAAAAACAAGGCGCGCACTATCAAATTTTTTTAAAAGGCGCGCAATAACATCATCGTTTTCCGCTGTGCAAAGCGCACAGGTTGAATAAAGCAAAAATCCGCCTTTTTCTAAAAGTCTAAAAGCACAAGAAAGTAGCGACCATTGTTCCATTGCAAGCGATTTTATTCTTGATGGCGACCATTCAGAAAGATATTTTTCGTCTTGCAAAACGTGTCGTTCGCTAGAACAAGGCGCGTCTAATAAAATTCTATCGTAAACTTCGCTTTGCGTTTTGCACCAAGTTGCCGCATCAGAGCAAACAATTTTTACGCGCTCTTTTATATTTTCCGAAAGACAAGAATCACAAACTTTAGTAAGTCGCATTTTTCTTTGCGCACTTCGTTCGTTACTTACAAGAGTTGCATCTTCTAACATTCTTGTAGCTATTACCAAAGTTTTTCCGCCAGGAGCAGCACACATATCAAGAAATTTTTTGCCATCTTTTACAGGAAGTTGCATTGCGGCAAAAACACTTGCCGGATCTAAAAAATATTTTTCGCTTCCGCCACCGTTCCATTCTGCATAAATTTGTTCACCTAAAAGTGCATTTTTTAATTCTGACCAACGTTCACCAAACAAATTTAAATAATAAGTTTCAAAACCAGTTTTTCCGCGAAGTTTTTCTTTTTCAAATTTAATATTTTGCTTCTTTCCCATTTTAATCAAAATTTTCAATATAAATTTCTATATTTTCGTTTCTAGCGTTATTAAAGTCGCTAACGCGTTTTTTAATAGCAGAATCAAAATCATCTTGTTTTATAAAATTAATTTTATAAAGTCCGTTTTCATCTTTTTCTATAGAAATAATATTATGATTCAACTTAAAGTCTAAAACTTTTCTAAAGGAATTTTCAATCAAAATCTTAAAATTTTCATCTTCTTCTGCTTTTTTAATAAGAACTTTTGCCGGACTAGAAATACGTTTTTCGCTAACCATAATAACATTTACGCCGGCTTCTATTGCTTTTACAGCAGCATCTTCTGGCGGAAAACCATTTTTAGAAAGCGCGCCCATAAAAATATCATCACTAAAAACAAGACCGGAAAAACCAAAATCTTTTTGTAAAATTTCCGAAACCCATTTTTTAGAAAAACAAGCAGGAATTTCGCCATCTATAGATTTTACGCGCGCGTGGCTCATTAAAGTTCCGCTAGGCACAGTTTTTACAATACTTTTAAACGACGCAATAAAATTTGGAATTTGTTCAATAGAAACATCAATTTCGGGAAGTCCTGAATGAGGATCTGTGTTCGTATTTCCTGGAAAATGTTTTATTACAGAACCAATTCCGTTATTTTCAAACGCATTAACACAAGCAGTTCCGTACGATTTTACTTTTTGTAAAGAACCAAAACTTCTTCCGTCTAAAAACTTTTCGTTTTGCTCTGTTTTTACTTCTACAACTGGCGAAAGATTTACATTAAAACCAAGAGCGCGCATTTGTTTTGCTTGCGTTTCGTAAAGTTTATAAGAAGTAGAAACATCTGTTTTTTCTGCAACGCGTTCTGCAGAAGGAAGCGGCCCATTTACAATTTTTAAGCGATTTACAAATCCGCCTTCTTGGTCAACTGCTAAATACGGCGGAATTACATTTTTATTTACGCAATAATTTTTTATAGAATTTGTAAACTTAATAATTTCTTTAGGCGAATCTTTTAAGTTATAACTAAAAAAAATGTATCCGCCAGGAATAAAATCTTTTTCTATTGGAACAAAAACTGTGTCGCCTTCTAAATTTTCTATAAAAAGTTGGCAAACTTTTTCTTTTAGTGGCACAGATTTTATGTAATTTTCCAAAGCAAGCAACTTTTCTTTATTCTGTTTATTAATTTCTTCTTGAACTTTAAGCGCGGATTTTCTTAAAAATTGTTCTTTTTTGTTCTGCGCGCCATCTTTTATGCGAGCAGAACAACTTACAAAAAGAAGTAAACTAAAAAAGAGCAAAAAACTTTTTTTCATAATTATTCTTCTGGAATTAAACCTTTAACCATAAAATTTTCTGGAATTTTTGTCGGACGTCCTTCGTGATTAACAGAAGCCCAAGTTACATCTGCTTCTGCACAAATAGTTCCATCTTCTTTTTTTACAGTTTGATGAAATTCGCCCATAACGTGCTTTAATTTTGTAGGATAAGTTTCTACAAAAAGTTTGTCGTCTAAAAACGCAGAACCTTTATAGTGAATGTCTATGTGCGTTACATAAAGATAAAATCCAGAAGCAATAATTCCTTTGTAATCAAACTTTGCCGCGTGCAAAAAATCCATTCTTGCATGTTCAAGATAATTTAAATAAACAGCATTATTTACGTGATTGTAGGAATCACATTCATAAGAGCGAACTATAATTTCTGTTGTGTGTTTCATACTTAAATACTATTAAGTTTTAGACTTTTTGTGAATGGGAACAATTTAGTAAGTCGAATGTCGAGTTTTAATCACTTCATCAAAATTGTCTGTAGTAAAACTTGACATTTGACCTAGTAATAAGATCATAAAAAAACTAATCACTAAAATAACTAGTCTGATTATAAAAATTTTAATGATTAGTTAATTCAAAAAGCAGATAACAAATTTTATTCTTCTTTCGAAAAACAAATTAGCATTTTATAACGTGAAAATATTAAGCACCAGCGACCAACAATTGTTTCATACTGTTCAAATTTCCAACCTTGTAAAGCAACTTGATTAATTTTTGATTCAATTACCGAACCTCTAAGAGTACCTGTACAAATACCTGCGTTTACTTCTATTACTCTTAATAATTTTCCTTCGCTAGAATTTGAAACAGCATCACTAGTGTTTTCGGAACTTTCTTCAAATTCTTTATCAGATTCATATTTTATTACAGAATGATTCATACCAGCAAAGGCAATGGCAATGTAAACTGCAGTTTTAATTATGTTAACAAAAAGCAATCCTACTGATCCTACTCTTATTGGTATTACAGAAAATAATAAGTTTACAGGATTTATATAGTAACCAAAATATAAAAAAGTATTCAAAGTATATAAAGGTACACAAAAAATAGAAATTACAGTAATTAATAATGCTAAACTTACAATTCCAATACTAATATACCCACATATTTTCTTATATTCTTTAGGAATAAAAAACGTTGCTACTGCAAGCCAAAAAGCTATCATTACCATAGAAACCTCCAAATAAAGTATTCAAAACAAACTTCAATTAATCATTTTTTGTTCTATTCGACATTTAAACTGAAAAAAAATGTCATTATCGGGTTCCGATAATCTTTTCTACACTTTACTAAAAGATTGCCGTGTCAAGCACGGCAATGACACTATTTTCAAAATTCAATCGCTTAGTAGAACTGAACCTTTTTATTTGACTAATTGAAACTTTAGAACAAAATATTAATTTTCTTTTGAAAAACAAATTACTGCTTTATAACGTGGGAAAATTAGGCAACAACGCCCCATAATTGTTTCATACTGTTCAAATTTCCAACCTTGCGAAGCCATTTGATTAATTTTAGCCTCGATTACTTGTCCACGAAGTGTACCAGTACAAATACCTGCATTTACTTCTTCTACTTTGTAAGTCATATACGACTCCTTTTAAATTTATTTTTAATGCATAAAGCACTAAATTGCTTTTTTAGCGTGTTCTTTCATAACATTTTTAAGTAATCTTTCTTTTGCGCGCTCAACACGAAAATTTTTTCCATGACATTTTCTTCTAAGTTCATAATATTCTTTTTTTAATCCATAAGATTTTAATAAATCTTTTATTATCAAACGAAAACATGGTTCGTGCATTTCACATTCAAAATAAGAATCTTTATAACCACGAGTTTTTAGACGATATATACTAATTTTGTAATATCTAAATTTATAATTTGTAGAAAATACAATTCTAAGAAATTGAGCAAACAAAGGTATGCAAAAAATCAAAAATAAAAAAGATACAATTTTTTTGGGAAAGAGAAGTTTTTTATATAGGAAATAACTAAAAAATATTAAAACTAAAATTCCGAATAAACACAAATA
>CAZJOU010000019.1:0-17636 GCA_964547685.1 uncultured Treponema sp.
AAAATCTATACTTTATAAAATATAAAGCAAGTTGATTATTTTTTGTTTCTAGGCTATTTTATACAGACAGACTTTTTTTTAGAGGACAATATTATGGGAACTCGCGGGGAACTTTTTACAACGGAAGTTTATCTTGAAAACCGTTCTTATTTTTTTAATGTAAAGGAAAACCGAACTGGAGACGTTTTTCTTCAAATTGTAGAAAGCAAAAATCGCGAAGGACTTGATGGAGAACGTCATCAAATTGCCATTTTTGCCGATGATATGCAAAAAGTTTTGCAAGGACTAGATCGTTCCATTAATTTTATAGAGAAAGACAGAAAAGCACGCGCTAAATTAAAGGCAGCTAAAAAGGCTGCAAAAGAAGAAAAAACTAAAAAAATTTACAGAGTAAAAATGGAAAACGAACGAAATCCTAATGACGGAATAAAACGAACAGGAAAAGTAATTCACGTAGTTTCAAAGCGACAAAAAGAAGAAGACACAGAATCAACATCAGAATGACACAATTCTCATTTGACCTAATACTTAAATGTTAGTCGCTGAATTGGCGAAGGTCCTATTTTTCGGCAAATTTCTTTGTGCGCCTTTGTAGGATAACCTTTGTGCTTAGCGTAACCATACTCTGGATAAAGTTTATCCATTTCGTACATTATGCGGTCTCGCCCTACTTTTGCAATTATGCTAGCCGCCATTACGCACGGATATTTTGCGTCGGCTTTTGGTTCGCACTTTTTATTACGACAATTTACATTTGGCACAAAAGTTCCGTCTGTTATGCAGTCAACTGCGTATTCGGAAATTCCAAGCGATTTTGCCCATTCAGGAAGTTTTAACATCATCATATTAAAAGCAAGTTGCATTGCATACAAACTTGCTTGAAGAATATTTATTTTATCAATAATCTCTTGGTCTACAATTCCAATTCCCCAACACGCTTTTTCTTTTATTATAAGTTCGGCTTGTTCACGCTTTTTTTCAGAAAGTTTTTTTGAATCATTTAAAATTTCAATAGGAAAATCCGAAGGAAGAATTACCGCGCCAGCAGTTACAGGCCCCGCTAAAGGTCCGCGCCCAGCTTCATCTAATCCGCATAAAAAAGTTTCCATAAAAATTAAAATCCAGTTTCGTAATTTTCCGAATATTCAACAGAATTATTTTTTGAATCAAAGTAAATTGCAGAATTATTTCCAGAAGTCTTTTTTAATTCGCCAACAAACGAATTTTTTGCAATTTTTGAATAACTGTCAAAAAGTTCTGCAACACGCCCCATAGAACCAGTTACTTTGCAAGAAGAATCTTTAAGTTCAAAAAGTCCGCCTTGTGCAGAAAAAGCTACAGCAGTAGAAGCAACCGCAGAAATTCGCGATTTTTTTACGCTAACTTTAGATTTTACCGAAGAAATAACGCAAGAATACAAAGTAGAGTTTAACGTTATTCCAGAATTTTCTATATTGACAACAGAATTGTCCGCATTTATTAAGGTTCCGTTTTTTCCGTACAAACAACCTAATTCAACATTATTAAGATAAAGAACACCACGTTCTATATAAAAAAGTGACGAACTTTCGGAATCGTTATGTTCATTAAGCGAAACAATTATATTTTTTAATTCTAAACTTGAATTTTTAACGTTGAACAAAGTATTTGGAGCAACATTTAATTTTGCGCCATTTTTTCCTTCAAAAGTACAATTTGAATTAATTGAAATTTTTTCGTTCGGAGCAAAAACTTCGCCAGAAATGCGCACGTGAATGTATCTTGAATTTTTTAAAAGCGGAAGCACATCGCCAAAAGTTGTAAACGGATGTTCTAAAGAACCGTCCGCTAAATTAACAGCTTCTTCCGAAACGTTTGTACTATCAACATAAAAATTGCAATTATCAATAATTACAAAATATTCAGAAGTTTTGCTTTTTAGTCCGCTAGAATCTGCGCAATATGCTAAAATTTTGTAAGCAGCAGCGCCATTTACATTAGAAGAAAGCTTAAACGTAGATTTTTTTAATTGAATATATTCTGGATTTGAAAGTTTGAACAAAGTATCAGAAGAATTTTGAACAGAATAGTCATCTTCTAAAACAACTGGACCTAAAATGCTTGCAAAAATCTTATTTTTTTCTGTAGATTTTATAGAAATTTCTGTTTCGGAGCGAATAACAGTTCCTTGCACAGAAGAAGAAATTTGTGGTTTAGACGGAATTTTTTTGTGAACATCAAAATTAAAAGAAAGTTTTCCCTGATAAACAGAATCAAAATAAATTCCCGCTTCTATAGTTCCCTTAAAATTATCGCCATTAAAAGTGTCTACGGTAAGTTCGTCAAAAAATCCAGAAGAATTTTCGTTTGATTCTAAAATGCCAAATTTGTAGCCTTCTTCGCCTTTTAGTGAAACTGTAACTTCGCCAAATTCGTTTTTTTGCGTTTTTATTTCTGGTTTTGGCGGAAGAACAAAAAATTTTACAGGATTTTCTGGATTGTAATCAACATCTTGCCAACTAATCATATGGCTTTTACTTCTATCTAGTTTTACGCTTGTTTTTGGAAGTTCCCACCAAGAATCATCAATTTTATAAATTAGTTTTTTATCTTTAAAAGAAACATTTTCCCATTCTGAAATTTCAAATGGGACGTTTTTTTGCGAAAATTGTCCCATTGCAACAGGAGAGATTAAAATTACAAAGCGCCAAAAAGATTTTCCGTCTGAAATATTAAGTGGCAACGCACGCGAAAGAACAGAATTTTTATTTATAGAAAGTTCTGTGCCAGTTTCTAAATCTGAACTTTGCGAACCAAAAGAATATTCAAGCGACTTTGGAATAGAAAGTATGTTTCCAGCCGAATAATCTAAAAATCCAGTTAAAGATGCGTTTTGGATAAAATTATATGCGTCTTCATTTTCTGGAGTTTGTGCAGGTTTTACTTCGTATTCAACTTTTTCTAATGTTTTATTTCCGTCTTTATCTATAATTGCAACAACAATAGAAACTTTTCCTTCTGCATCTATAAGTGCGGGTCCGTCGTAAGCAATTCCAGAAGTTTCTGGATCTTCGCCACTTAAAGAATAATAAACATTGCTTTCTTTAGAAGAAGTTACAACTAAAACTTGCTTATTTGCCCAAATTCCGTTAATTGGATTTACAATATGTTCGGAATATGCATAAAAAGAAAATAAAATAAATACTATAAAACTAAAGATAAAGTTAGTTTTTTTCATTTTTTATTGTCGCCAAGAATTGGATCTAAAACTTTTTTAAGGTCTGGATCTTGTTTAAAATAATATTCTTCAAGTTCTTTTGAAGAAAGACCAACAAGTTCATGGCTCATATAATGAATCCATCTATCTTCTTCTGGTGAATTTATAACAAATTTTCTGCACCAATAATCTGGTTTTACTTCTGGCTGCTTTTTGTATTTAAATTCTTTATAATCGTGAACCACAACTTTTATATTTTCACGCGGAACGCCGTAATCATATAAAATATTTACAAGAGCATCTATTGTATTTCCAGAATCGTAAATGTCATCGATTAGCATAATTTGGTCGCCTGGACGCAAATTTTTTGGTGGATATGTCCAACCATCTACATAAACGCGTGGCGTTGATTTTCGAACATCTGAATAAGAACGCGCAACAACCGCGGCGTAAAGCACAGGATGTTTATCTTTGCGCACTATTTTGTAATATTCGCTTATAACGTTAGACATATATGCGCCGCCGCGAAGAGAGCAATAAATTACATCTGGAACAAAATTATCTTCGTTATAAATTTTATAAACTAATTTTAATGCATCGTTTCTAACTGTGTCGTAGTTTAAAAATTCTTTTATCATAAGTTTATTATAATTTATAAATCTTTAATTGACAATTCTTTTGAAAATTGGGCTATTTTAAGATTTTGGAAACGCTAAAATCTTCGTTTATTGGTATAAAATTAAAATTTGTGTTTTGAATTGTTTTTGCGCAATTTTTTCGGCTAAGTCCAAAGTTATTTTGTTCAATAATTTTAGAAGTTATATTCGGCTTTTTTACTGCTTCTTCAATAGAAGTTTCTACGTCATTTTTTAAATCTTGCACAAGTTTTTGCTGTTCTTTACAAAATTTTGTTCTAGCAACAAGAACTGTAAACGGAACAATTTTGTCATTTCCGTTAAGTATTTGAAACTGCTCTTGCAAATCTATATTTTTTGTGTAATTTTTAGAACGACTTAAAACTTCTTGTAACGCTTGCCCCGAAAGCAAAACATAATCTACTTCCGAATTTAAAAACGAATAAAGCGCAGAAGATTGATTTTGTTTTACAACGATATTTACGCCACCATTATTTACGCCATTATTTTCTTCAAACGGAATTTGATTTTCTTTTAAAAGATACGAAAACATTTTATAAGAAAGTCCGTTTCCGCCAACACAAACAGATTTTCCAAGAAGAGCCGAAAGATTTATTTTTCCGTGCGTTTTTCCAACAATAAAAAAATCTGTTGTGCTTGTAACGGCTAAAACTGTAATTTCGCCATTTGTTTCTTTTACAAGTTCTTCTGCAGAAAGCGAAGAAATTATTGTTGCATCAATAAGTCCGTTTTGCATTTTAGAAAAAAGTTCTTGTGGCTTAGAAAATAATTCAAAAGAATAATTTTCGGAATTTTTGCTATACATTTGCGCAAATGGAATAGACGCTTCGCCTTTTAAAATTCCGATATTAACTTTTGCAAAAATAAAATTTGAAAAAAGAACAAAAAATGCAAAAACAAAAAACTTTATTTTCATTTAAGAATTTTTTCCTTTTCTACAGGTTCTACAGAAACTTTTTGCGTAACTTTATAATCTGTTTTTTCTAAATTAACAGAAAGTTTTCCTTTTACAAAATCAACAGAAACTTCGTTATATTCTTTTGTGTTAGAAATTCCAGAAGCAGAAAGCAATTCTATAGAAAGCGGTTCTTCTATTTCTTTTTGAATAAGACGACGCATAGGACGCGCTCCCATAGCCGGTTCGTAACCTTTTTCTATAAGATAATTTTTTGCTTTTGGCTTTACGTTTATTGTAAGTTTACGGTCAGAAAGTCGTTCTTTTAATTCTTCTATTTGAATATCAAGAATTTTTGCAATTTCCTTTTTTGTTAAAGACTTAAACACAATTACATCATCAATTCTGTTCATTAATTCTGGACTTAAAAGTTTTTTAAGTTCATTCATTGCGTTTGTTTTTATTGCATCGTACGGAAGAACGTCTTCCTTTGCAGAATTAAAGCCAACTACGCTTTGACTTGTAATTTGTCTTGCGCCAGCATTGCTTGTCATAATTACAACTGTGTTTCTAAAATTTACAGTATGTCCTAAGTTGTCGCTAAGTTCGCCTTCTTCTAACAGTTGCAAAAGAAGATTAAACACATCTGGATGTGCTTTTTCTATTTCGTCTAGCAAAACTACAGAATAAGGATGACGACGCACTTGTTCCGTAAGAATTCCGCCATCTTCGTAACCAACGTATCCCGGTGGCGCACCAATAAGGCGACTTGCGTTATGTTTTTCCATAAAATCAGACATATCAATTCTTATAAGTTGTTCTTCCGAACCAAATAAAAATTTTGCAAGTGCTTTTGCAAGTTGAGTTTTTCCAACTCCTGTTGGTCCTAAAAATATAAACGAACCAATTGGATGTTTTGGCGAAGAAATTCCAACTCTATTTCTGCGAATTGCGCCACTAATTGTGTGAACAGCTTCTTCCTGACCAATTACAGTTTTGTGCATTTCGCTTTCCATATTAATAAGTCGCGCAGTTTCAGAAGAATCTAATTGTTCAATAGGAATTCCTGTCATTTCTGCAATAATTCTTGTAATATCTTTTGTTGTAACGTAACGTTTTTTTGCAGAAGAGTTTTGTTTCCAATGTTCAGTTAAATATTTTAAGTTGCGTTTTATTTCTATAATTTCGTCGCGAACTTTTGCCGCATTTTCGTAATCTTGATTTTTTACGTATTCTTGCTTTTTTTGCGTAAGAACGTCAATTTCTTTTTCTAGCGAAACAAATTCTGTAGGACGTTCATCTTCTATAATTTTTTTCTGCGCGCCCGCTTCATCTAAAATGTCAATAGCTTTATCTGGAAGCATTCGTTCCTGAATATATCTGCGACTAAGTTTTACTATTAGCGGAATTACGTCGTCTGCATAAATTATTCCGTGGAATTTTTCGTATTGACCTTTTATTCCGTCAAGAATTTTTATTGTATCTTCGTCAGAAGGTTCTTCTATGTTAATTTTTTGGAATCTTCGTTCTAAAGCAGAATCTTTTTCTATGTATTTTGCGTATTCTTTTGTTGTAGTTGCGCCAATAATCTGAATTTCGCCACGACTTAGCGCAGGTTTTAACATATTAGATGCGTCCATTTGACCTTCTGGTCCGCCGGCACCAATAATTGTATGAAGTTCATCTATAAAAAGAATAATGTTTCCGTTTTTTTTAACTTCGCTAATAAGACGTTTCATTCGCTCTTCAAAATCGCCGCGAAATTTTGTTCCCGCAACCATAGAAGTTAAATCTAGCGAAAGAAGTTTTTTATTTGCAAGTCCTGCAGGAACTTTGCCTTTTGCAATACATTGCGCAAGGCCTTCTACAATAGCAGTTTTTCCAACTCCTGGGTCGCCAACAAGACAAGGATTATTTTTTGTGCGGCGACTTAAAATTTGAATTATTCGGTTAATTTCTTTTTCGCGCCCAACAACTGGATCTAGTTTTTCTTCTATTGCAAGTTTTGTAACATCAGTTGTAAATTCGGAAAGAAATGAATTTTCAGATGAATTTGTATTATCATAATCTGAACTAATATCGTCGTCTTCGCTATAATCTTCTAAGTCGCTAGTAAAATCTGCATTTGGATCTAAAAGTTTTTCGAAAGTGTCTACAGCATTTTCGCCAAATAAATCGTTTATTTGCGAAGAAAGTTCATCTGGTTTTTCGTCGCTAACAGAAGGTTTATATTCTTTTTGAATTTTCTTTACTGCTTCGCGAACTTCTAACAAAGAAATGTCCATAACAGAAAAATATTCTGCGCTTAAACTGCCAGATTCGCGAATACAAGCAATTACAATATGTTCCGTTCCAATATAATTGTTAGAAAGCGAACTAGATTCAATATCTGCAAGGTCTAGCACAGTTTTTAATCTTCGGCTTTGTGGAATTTCTACAAAATCGTCTTCTTTTTTATAATATTTTGAACCTACGTCATTTACGAAATTTTTAAGTTCATTTTGAAACGCAGGAAGATACAAATTAATAGATTTTAAGGCTAAATAACCTAATCCGTCTTCTGATTTTAATATTGCAAGCAAAAGATGTTCTGGTAAAACTTCGACATTTCCGCTTTTTCTTGCTTCGTCTTGACACAAAGCGTAAATAACTCTTGAAGCGCGTGATGAAAATTTGTTCATAGATTCCTCAACGAAATTTTTTGAATTGCATCCTGCAATAAAAGTGCCCTTAGCCTATCAATTTTGCCTTTTTCGTCATTTTTTAAATCTTTTTCGAAAGTAAAATTTCCGTCGTTTAAAAGATATTCTAAATGATAAGGCTGAATTCTGTAAAGCAAAGCACTTAACGTTTCTTCTTCAATTCCAGAAAAAAATCCGCATCTTAGTCCAATTTTTAAATCGGAAACAATTTCTACGGCTTCTCTTAAACTTATAAGCATACTAAATTTTGCAATAGAATATGCTCTAAGTAGCGAATTGAATGCAACTGTTCTTTTATTATCGGCATAATCGGCTAAAATCTTGCGTTCAGTTTCTGCAATGTGCATACAAACAGATTCAAAATCTGCAATTTGGTCTAATTCTGTTCCTTTCATTGCACTTGTTGTGCTAATTAAATAAAAACTTCCAGCTACGCTTCCTTGCGAAATTTCCGGAAACGCTGGTTCAACTAATATTTGTTTTTCCGAAAGAAAATCCGTTATTATTTTTAATTTTCCTGTAAGAACTGTTCCCGGAATATGAATGCGCGCAGAAAGTTTTATTCCCGTTCCGGCGTCGCAAAGGCTAGAAGTAAGATAGCCAAAATCGTAAGAAGCCGCAAATTGCAAAGTTTCCTGAAGTTTTGAATCTATAAAAGCACAATCTTTAAAAGTTTCCTTAAAATTAAGTCCATTTCTGTAAGACGAAAATCTTAAATGGTCAACGCAATTTATAACTGCGCTAAACGAACTTTCGCTTCCCATTATAACGCCAGTGTCGCTTTGCACTTTCTTTCTAGAAAACGAAGAATTTAAAATTCCGCGTTCTTGTAAAATTTTTATGCCATTTTTATCTATTGAGTTTGTACTTATTGAATGAAATTCCCAATTTGGATTTTTTTCTTGTATTTTTGAAAATGAATCAAAAATTATAGATTGAACGCGCGCTTTGTCGTCAGAAGGAAGAATATTTGCAAATGGAAAATTTGCTAAATTTCTAGCAACTCTAACTTTAGAAGAAACAATTACATCGCTAGAAAAGCCACTTCTTGCGTACCAAGGAAGATTAGATTCATCTTTCATTATTTTCTCCAGCAGAAGTAGATGCAAGCGAAGAATCGGAATCTTTTTTATTAGAACCGTCCGCAACGCTTCCGCGCTCTAAAGCACGCAAAAAATCTCTGTAAACTGCGGCTTTTTCGTAATTTTCTTGTTTCACAGCCAAGTTCAGTTTTGCCTGAATGTCTATTCTATCTGTAAGTACATTTCTAAAAGAAGCAAGACGCTTTGGCATAGAACCTGTATATTTTGCAAAAATATTTCGTTTTTTTAATTCTTCTGTAATTTCTGTCTTAAAAGTTTCGTAACATTCTGGACAGCCAACAATTCCTGTTGATTTTATATCTTTTAAGTTTCTGCCACAAATTGGACAAAGTCGCAAAGCGTCTTCGTCATTTTTTAATTCGCGTTCTTCTATTTCGGCAAAAACAGAAGCAAGATTTTTTGCTTCTGGTTGTGGAATTGGCGTTGCAATTCCGCGACTTACAGCGCACGAAAAACACAAATTAATTTTTTTCTTTCCATTTTTTCCGACTGCTTCTAAAAAAATAGTCGCCTGATTTTTTTTACATAAATCGCAAAGCATTTATAATTTCCTAAAAATATCTAAAGGTTTTTCTTTTCCTGCATTTAGCGCAGGAAGAACAGAAACAACAAAAGATAGCACAAGAACTGCGCCACAAATTCCAACAAGTTCTGGAATAGGAACAGAAACTGGAATTGTTGTTAAATAATATTCTGGATTCAAAAGATGAATTGCAGAAAAACTTTCCATTTTTCCTCCGCCTAAAACAAACGAAATGCGCGCAAACAAATTTACTATTTTTTCTATAAAAGAAACAAGCGAATTTGCGTTTACAGAAAGCAAAATTCCTATTGGTAAGCCAAATAAAATTCCAAAAAATCCGCAAGAAATTCCTGCAATAATAAAAGAAAGCGTAATTCCACTTTTTGTTCCGCCTAAACTTTTTAAAATTGCAATTTCGCGGCGACGTTCCATAACAAGCATTACGATTGCTGAACTTATATTTACGGCTGCAACAAGAACAATTAAAAACATTATAAACACAAGAAGAACTTTTGTAGAAGAAAAATTTTCAAATTGAGCTTCGTTTAGTTCTTTCCAATTATAAACAAGTCCGCTTCCAGAAACAATTTCGCTACATTCATTTTGAATTAAACTAAGATTTTTTGAAAAAGTTTCGTTTGTTTCTAGCATTACAGAAAAATTTGCAGATTTATGTGGAATTACAGAAAAACCATCTTCTAGCGGAATGAAAATCCATAGCGCATCTAATTCTTGGTAGCCAGATGAAATAATTGCAGCAACTTTAAAAGTTGAAACTTTTGGAGAAATTGAACCATTTGAATTTTGATTTGCCATAACAATTCTAAAAGAATCGCCAGCTTTTAAGTTTAAAAGTTCAGAAAGTTTTTGTCCTATTACCGCAGATTTTTTTTCTGAAATAAAATTGTTTACGTTTCCGTCTAAAACATTAAAAAGTTTTGAAAAAGACTGGTTTTCTAAAAAAATTTTTGGTTCTACGGCACGGACTTTTGCTCCTGTGCGATAATTTTTTCCTGCGGCAAGTGCGTCACATTCTATTTGCGGAAAACTTCCAGTTACGCCTTGAACTTTATTAAAAAGATTTGCAAAACCTGTAAAATTTTCGTTTGACTCTGCATAATTGCTACTTCTAGCAATAAAAACTTGTAAATCGCTAGAACTTAAACCAATAATTCGCTTTGTCATTCCGCTAATCATTCCGTCAGAAACGGAAATTACAACTATTAGCGGAACTAAACTTATTGCAATGCAAAGAATTGCGCCTAAAACGCTTCGGCGCGCAGAAGATTTTAACGAGGAACGTGGAAATATTAGCCTACTTGCAAAAAGTAGCGAAGATTTTAATGTCATATTTTAGTCTACCTTGTAAACAAAAGTTTTGAATATTATAGTTTTTCTAGTTTTCCGTCCTTTATTGAATAGCAAACGCTTCCTTTTTTTGCAAGACTTTGGTCGTGCGTTACTAAAATCAATGTTTTTTTATATTTATCTGCCATAGAAAAAAGCAAATCGCCAATAAGAACTGCGTTTGCAGGATCTAAGTTTCCTGTTGGTTCATCTGCTAAAATTAAACTTGGATTATTAATTAAAGCGCGCGCAACTGCAACTCTTTGTCGTTCACCGCCAGACAATTCCGATGGCAAATGATTCATAAAGTTAGAAAGTCCAACGTCAGAAAGTAACGATTTTGCTTTTTCTATAGCAACTTTTTTTGGAACGCCAGCCATAAAAGCTGGCATAAAAACATTTTCCAAAGCTGTAAAATCTTTTAATAAATAATGAAACTGAAAAATCAATCCTAAAAATTTTGAACGATATTCAGATTGTTCTTTTTCCGAAAGTTTTGTTACATTCCACTGCCCCGCAATTACCGAACCGCTAGTTGCAGAATCAATGCTTCCAATTATGTTAAGCAAAGTGCTTTTTCCACTTCCGCTTTTTCCTACAATTACAGTTTTGCTTCCTTCTTCTACAGAAAAATTTAAATTTTTAAATATTGTAAGAGTTTCTATTCCGTTAGAATATGTTTTTTCTAATCCTGTAATTTTTACTAAATTATTCATCGTGCAAAACCTCCGCAACGCGCATATTCAACACATTTCTGCTTGCTTTCCAAGAAGCAAAAAGAGGAGCGGCAATTCCAAAAATCGTTATAAGAAAAACTTCGCTAACTCTTACTTCCGCCGGAATTTGTGCAAATATTGTAAACATCTGATTTTTTGCTAAAAAACCAATAAAATTAAAGATTGGCTTTATATTAAAACTTATTAAAAGGCCAAAAATAAGACCAAAAATTGAACCTAAAAATCCCATTGTAAAGCCGCGCGCAATAAAAATTGACATAATTTCGTTTTTTGTTCCGCCCAATGCCGACAACGTAGAAATTTCTTGTCTGCGTTCAAAAACAAGACGGCGCATTCCGTTGTAAATGTTAATTCCAACAACTATAAAAATAATGCAAACCAAAAGCATTAAAATATTTTTTTCTATTCTTAACGCGCCAAAAAACGATTTATTAAATTCGCGCCAAGACTGAACTTTTACTTGTGGAAATTTTTCGTTAATTTCGGCAACCGAAACAATGTCATTTTCGTAATTCTTAAGTTTTATTCCGTAAATCATTTTGGCGTCTTTACCAAAATATTTTTTTGCAGAAGAAAGACCAATAAATCCGTAGCCTTTTTTAATGTCATAATAACTGCAATCAAAAAGTCCAGTTACAACAAATTTTCTATTTTGCGAAATAAGCGAAACATCTTTTCCGCCAGCAAGAGCCAAAATATTAACTTCCGAACCAAGAGTTACGCCAAGTTCATTTGCAAGCGAAAGACCAAGAACAATAGAATCTTCGGAAGTTACGTCAAAAGAACCGTAAACAACTTTTAATTCTTTTGTAAAACCTTCGTCAATTTTCATAATATTTGGGTCAACTGCACGAATTACGGCAGCCGCTTGTTTATTTTTTTTACCAACTAAAAGACCTTGCGATTCGCAAAAAATAGAAGCGCATTTTATTCGTTTATTTTCTTCGCAAAAATCTACAAAATTTGCAAAATCGCTTTCTGGAATGTCGTAAACGCGCAAATGACTAGAAGAAATTTCCATAATTGGATTTACCGAATAACGCTGAAATCCGTTCATAACGCTAACAACAGTAATTAGCGTCATAACGCCAAAACAAATGCCAAGCGACGCTAAAAAACTTGTTACAGAAGAACGACCTTTTCTGTCTATTTTTGCAAACCTAGAAGAAACGAAAAAAATCCACTTAATTGAAGAAAAAAAACTTTTTTTATTTGGAATATTATTGGTCATAATTTTTTTCGCTCCTTAATCTTCCATTCAAATATAAAAGTTCCCTTTTTCTTTTTCCATTTTCAAAATAAGATTCTACTACAAAATTGTTATCAAAATTCATTGTTTGTACATAAGAATCTAAAGCACTATAAACTGTAGACATTCTTAAAATTTCGTTTTCATAATAGTAATAATCTGGATTTCCGTCTTGAATTTTATATTCGTAAACTTCTTTTTTAGAAAAAGTTTTTGTAATTTTCGTTTTTTTTGCATTATATTCGTATTCTTCTGAATATTTTTCTAAAATTTTTCCAGAATCAGAATATTTCCAAGTTGTTTTTCCTGTAAAAAGATATTTTTTTTCTGTTTTTTCACTTTGATTATTTTGATTTTGATTGTTTTGTGCGTTTTCGTCGTCTTTATAAAGTTCAAAATTTTTGCTTTCTACGATTCTGCCACTTAAATCGTATAAAATTTCATACTTTTCTAAATCTGAAGTTATAACACTTTTTTCTGGTTTTGCAATATTTTCATCTGAATAAAAAAACTCTTGAACTTCTTTATTTTTTGCGCCAGAAAATCCGCCAGAAATATCCCAATTTTCTTTTTTTAAAAGTCGCATTTTGTCGTCGTAAAAAAATCGCACAGCATTTTTTTTGTCTGAACGAAAAAGAACCTTTTTATTTTCGTAATTTTGAACAGAAAGACTTTCTTCGCCGTAAGAATAAAACGCTAGGTTTTCGTATTCATCTAAATATTTTTGCTCTTGTTCAACTTCCGCACTTTGCGCTTTTAATGCTTCGTTAGAAATTGCTTGTGCAATTTTTTCTATTTCTGAATCTTCTAAATCTTCATTTTCGCTAATTTCAGAATTTTCCACCAAAGAAGAAACTTCTTCGTAAATTTCTGGCGTAGAAACAGTAAAAACTTTATTTTCTAAAAAAAGTGGCTTTACCCAACTAGCATTATCAGAGGAAGGTTCGTATTCAGAAATAGAAAAAGGTTCGCCTAAGTTTAAAAGTCCAATATATTCGCCAAAAGAAATTACGCCTTTGTCAAAAGTCCAAACAACAAAGTTAGAAATGAAAATATTTAAATTCTTAAAAACAATAGATTTTTCGCTAATTTCACTACAAAAAGCAAAACTTGCAAAAAAAAGAGAAAAAATAATTGTAAAAAAAACTTGGCGGAAAGTTTTCAAAAAAAATATTCCTCGCTTACAATCCTAAAAATTCGTTTACATATTTTTCTGCCGAAAATCTTTTTATGTTTTCGTATTTTTCGCCGTCGCAAACAAACGCAACTGGTAGCGAAAGTTCTTTTCCTATGCTTACAGCAATTCCGCCCTTTGCGGTGGAATCGTATTTTGTAAGAATAATTGCGTCTAATTTTACCGCTTCGTTAAAAACTTCTGCTTGACGAAGTGCGTTTTGTCCTGTTGTTGCGTCTAAAACTAAAATCTTTTTGTAACAACCTTCGCTTGCTTTTTGACTACAAATTTTATCAATTTTCTGAAGTTCGCGCACAAGATTTTCTTTGTTATGAAGTCGTCCTGCAGTGTCGGCAATTACAAGCCCACTTCCTTTAGCGGCACACGCTTCTGCCGCATCAAAGACAACTGCCGCCGGATCTGAACCATGCTGATGGCTTACAACGCGAAGTCCTAATTTTTCGCCGTGCATATTAAGTTGTTCTATTGCGGCGGCGCGGAAAGTATCGGCAGAAGCAAGAACGATATTTTCTATTCCGTTTTTCTTAAAGAAATTGCCAAGTTTTGCAACGCTGGTTGTTTTTCCAACGCCGTTTACACCTAAAACCATCCAAATATTAGTTCCATTCGGTTCTGGATTTAGTTCCACTTCTTTTACAAAGCTTAAAATAAGTTCTTTTAGTTTTAATTTTAAGATATTTTCATCTGAAATATTTTCTTTTTTGCAAATTTTTTCAAGTTGTTCTGTAATTTCAAAAGCGGTTTTTGCGCCAATATCGCCTTCTATAAGATTATCTGCAAGTTCATCAAAAAAATCGTCGTTAAAATTTTTTCCCTTAAAAAGATTTTTTATTTTTTGTGCAAAAGATTGTTTTTCCATATTTGCTCCATATTTTATGTTTTTAGCGATAAACGCTAGTTTCTGAAAAATCTACATCAGAAACCGCGTCGGTAGCGATATCCGCTTGATCTGAGAAATCCGCGTCGTTAGCCACATTCGTAACAGAATTTTCTGCATTTTTTGCTTCTTCCGCTTTTCGTGCGTTTTCTGCTTGTATTCGTTTAAGTTCCTTTTTGCTTACAGGCTTTGCATTTACCGGAAGAACAGTGCTTGCCGCTTTTAAGTAACGCACAAGTTCATAAACAAAAAAAACTCCGCAACTTATAGAAATTCCAGTTGTTGCCCAAGAAGCGTATTGCCAATTTTGCGCTTCAGAGCGGGAAACATCATGACCGTCGTTATACGCCATAGTTTTTGCGTAAGAAGTTCCGTAACAATAAAAAGCTGGCATTAAAGACACAATAAGCGCGCTATAACTTGCATACATCCAATGTCGACGTTTATCTATACAATCGCTTCTGTCAAATGGCTTTGCGTTTGCAAAAAGAAAAATTCCGTCATTTAAATATTTTTCGGCTACATAAAAATCTGCACCAACTCCGTCTTCTGTAATAAAATGCCCCAAAATTGGCTGATTATTTATTTTTATTGTTCCATAAGGATTTTCGCTAGAAACAGAACCGCCAAAAACCGCATTTCCAAAAATATCGCCAGAATACGGTTTTTTAAGTCTAATGTGAACTTCGCCATTTTGCTCTTCTTTCATTTCTACATCAATTTTAAACTTTCTGTTTCCAGAAAAATTGTAATTTGCGCTAACAGTTTCAAATCCGCTAGAACTAAATAAAATAGAATGAACTCCGCTTTGTACAACAAGCGGTTTTTCCGACGAGCCAGAATTATTAAAAACAATATCGTCAACAGTAACAACAAGTTTTTCTTTTGCTTTTTGTGGCAAAACAGAAATTTCAAGCTCAACTGGCATACTATCTGCAATTCTTGGCGTTATTTGCATTGTTAAAGACAAAGCAAGCGCTTTTAAGTTTTCTGTAGAGCCAACATCGCTAGCGTAGCAAATTACGCGTGAACCCGGAAATTCGCGCACTTCTACAGAAACAGAAATATAAGAACCATAAACCGTTATTTTTCCAGAAATAAGACCATTAATTTTTGCGTCAACACACGCTTTTTCAAATTCAAAAGAATCGTAACCGCGCTCTTTTATTTTTTCGCCAGCATCAAAAAGTTTTGTAAAATCGTTTTGATAAACACTAACTTTTTCCAAAGAAACTTCGTTTGTTTCGTTTTTCATCATTCCTTTAAATAAAGACGCAAACTTATTTTCTTTTTTTTCTTCTTCTACAACAAAACCTTCGTCAATACGTTTTTCACGTTTTTCATCTTGCTCAATCTGAAACGCTCTTTTTTCTGTTTCTTTTTGAACTAAATCTAAATTTTCTGCAATTTGTTTTTCTATATCCGCAATTTTTTTGTTTTCTTCTTTAAGTTTAGATTTTAATTTGCGTTCCGAATAATTGTTCAAAAAAATTGCATCGCGAGTTTGCACTTCTTTAGAAAGTTGAATAAAAAGCGAAAGGCGCGCTGTTTGCAAATCGTATAACGTTCTATCTAATTGTTCGCGACTTCGCGGAAGGCGTTCCAAATTTTCTGCGAAATTTTCTAAAATTAGCGAAGGCATAGAAGAACACAAAGAAACCATAGTTTGATTTGTATTTTTTTGAGTAAGACTAAATTTTTCCGCTGCTAAAATCCACGTTTTTTCGGAACTGTCGCTCCAAGAGCAAAAAATGCAAAAAAAAGCGTAAAAAAAAGCGGCAAAAACAAACAAAAAAGATTTCTTATTCAAAAATTAAACCTCTTCATCTTCTGCGCTAGAATCCATAGGAAGTCCTTTCCATTGCGCAAGCAAATAAGCGTCCATAAATTGGTCAATATCGCCGTCCATTACAGCCTGAATATTTCCAGTTTCGTATTTAGTTCTGTGGTCTTTTACCATTGTGTAAGGTTGAAAAACATACGAACGAATTTGATTTCCCCAAGAAATATCCTTTTTTTCTGTGCCAAACTTTGCGTTCTCTTTTTCTTTTTGCTCTTTATAATATTCGTAAAGTCTAGCACGAAGCATATTCATACAAGCCTGACGATTAAAAATTTGGCTTCGTTCGCTTTGGCAGGCAACAACAATTCCAGTAGGAATATGCGTAAAGCGAACCGCAGAATCAGTTTTATTTACATGTTGCCCACCTTTTCCGCCTGCACGATAAGTATCTACGCGTAAATCTTCTGGTCTAATTTCTACTTCTATAGAATCGTCCAAAACAGGAAAAACATAAACGCTAGCAAAAGAAGTATGACGGCGCGCGTTTGCATCAAAAGGCGAAATTCGCACCAAACGATGAATTCCCGCTTCGCCTTTTAAGTGTCCGTAAACATAGTCGCCATCAATTTGTAACGTTACAGACTTAATTCCGCCTTCCGCTTCTAGCATATCAACAACTTCTATTTTATAGTTGTGCCGTTCTGCCCAACGCGTATACATTCTACACAACATTCTAGCCCAATCTTCTGCTTCTGTTCCGCCCGCGCCAGAATGAATTGTAAGAAAAGCGCCAGAATCATCAACTTCGCCAGAAAGCAAATTTAAAATATTTAACTCTTCAAACTTTTTTTTAGCTTTTTCTAGCATAGCGCGAACTTCTTCTTCATCGCTAGCAGAGCCACTTTCTTCTGCAAGTTCGTACATTGCTTCTATATCTTTGTAGTCGCTTAAAAGTTGCTTCCAAGGTTCAACACGATTTTTAAGTTTACGAATTTCTGCCATAACTTTTTCTGCTTTTTCGTGATTGTCCCAAAATCCTGGTGCTTCTGTAAGTTTATTTTTTTCATCAATTTTTTTCTGAATTTCGTCTGGATCTAGTCTAGTCCAAACTTCATCAATATCTTTTTTTAATTCCGCAATGGGCATTTTTAATTCTTCAAGCATATTTTTCTCTTATAAAACTAATAAAAAAATCAAAGTCTGTAATTCTAAATTTATTTCAGAATCTAAAGTAATTAATTTTATAGGTTATTTTGCGTTTAGTAAACAATTAGGGCAATGCAGAATTTTTAATGTATAATTAATAATTCATAATTTTTAATTTAGGAGGGCGCCTGCCCTACGCTCGCACTTCGTTGCTCGCTACCCCTCTT
>CAZJOU010000020.1:0-17274 GCA_964547685.1 uncultured Treponema sp.
GCAAAAAAAATTGCGGAAAACGCTGTAAAAATGGAAACTCCGCAACAAGCAGAAAAATATGTTTCCGAAGAAGCCGAAAAACTTTCGAACCTTGCAGAAAAGCGCGCAACTTTAGCATTTTTGGGTTCACTTCAAGAATCAATTTCTGACTACAACGCTGCGCAACGAACTTTTGCAAAAGCCGCCGGAATTTCTAGCGGAAACGTAACTGCAGAAGGAATGCCAAAAAAGTCTAGTGAACGGCTTGTTTTAGATGCAGTTCGCTGTGCGCTAAGTGCAGGCGACTGGGAAAATGCAGAAAATTATCTTAATTCTGCGGTTCGCAATTCTAAAAATCAAGAAATTCAAGCAACTATAAAACTTTACGAACAGTGGGCAGCTCTTTGCAAAGCAGAAAAAGTTTCTGACTTAGACGAACCAACTGCAATGTTAAAAACTTACGTAAACCTAGATTCTATGAAAAGCGTAAAACCTTCTATTTTGCTAACTTTATGGTACATTACAGCAGATTCTTCTTACGCAACTCAATTAAATAAAGAATTTTCTTCTTCTATGGAAGCAGGAATTGTAAACGGAAAAGTTCAAATTTATCCCGCTCCATTTTGGTATTTTCTTCCTAGAAAAGTGGCAGCAACTCCTGCAATTTCTACAGAAATAATTTCTAAAGAAACAGAAAAAACTACTTCGCAAAGTGCAACTCCTACTTCCGAAAGCGAAAATCAAACAAAAGCAAAACATCAGCAGCTTGGACTTTTTCGCGACAAAGAAAATGCAAATGCTTTTGTTGAACGCGTAAAGTCAAAAGGCTTTAACGCTTATATTCAAGAAGAAAAGCGAAGTAGCGGAACAACTTATTTTATTGTTGTAGTTGATGAAAATAGCGAAGGAACAATGGGAATAAAACTTAAAAATGCCGGATTTGAATGTTATCCAAATTAAAAATTAATTTTTTTGCCATTTAGAATTGAATTTAGCAAAACGCCTTTTTCGTAAACTAATTTTAAAGAAAAAAACGGAACGCGCATTTCTAGCAAGTTTAAAAATATTTCGTCGCCTTTCCAATGCGGTAAATCGTTCATCTTAGATTTTTCAATCCATTCAAGGTCGCCTTCATCGCATTCAATTAAAGAACCAGAAAAATTGTCGCTCCAAAAAATGTGCATATATTCTGTAAAATTATTGTCGCTAACAAATGTAACAATTCCGCGATATTCAAGCGAATTTAATGTAAGTCCAGTTTCTTCTTTTACTTCGCGCAAAATACATTCTTCCGGACTTTCCGTTTCTTCAAATTTTCCGCCAATACCAATCCATTTGTCGTGATTATAATCATTTTGCTTTTTTGTTCGGTGAAGCATTAAATATTTAGAATTTTTTTCAATATAGATAAGAGTTGTGTTTTGCATTTTTTACGTTAGAAAAGCAATTAATAAAAATTGAATAACGATAACGATTGATAAAAAATATACGTAGGCAAGGTTCTGCTTTGAAAAACATCTGCACAAGTGAGTGAACAACATTTGTGTAAATTATAAATCTAGTCTGGTGGTTGCTTCGCTATCGCTCGCGCGCAAGCGGGCGATAAACTTAACCACCACAATTACACGAACGCGGAAGCCGTTTTTCATAAGTAGGCTCTTGCCGAAAGTATATTTTTTATCACGTTGAAAATTAAATAATTTTTATTATTTTGCTTTTCCCTGATTTGCAACTGCGTTCATTTTTGCCGCAATTGCGTCTTGGTCGCCAAGATAATAATGTTTTACAGGATTCAAATTGTCGTCAAATTCGTAAACAAGCGGAGTTGCTGTTGGAATATTTACACCAACAATCTGGTCCGGAGTCATTTTGTCCAAATAATAAACTAAAGCGCGCAAAGAATTTCCGTGTGCAGCAATTACAACGCGTTTTCCAGCTTTCATTTGTGGTTTTATTTCTTCAAGGAAATAAGGAACAACTCGAGCAATAGTTGTTTCCAAAGATTCGTTCTGTGGCAAGAACGAAGGATCTACATCGCGGTAAGCAGGACTTTTTTTAGCAGAACGTTCGTCATCATCAGAAAGAACAGGAGGCTTTACATCAAAAGAACGACGCCAAATTTTTACTTGGTCTTCGCCAAATTTTTTAGCAGCTTCGGCTTTGTTTTTGCCTTGCAAATCGCCGTAATGTCTTTCGTTAAGTTTCCAAGTTTTAATAACTGGCAAAAAGTTTCTGTCCATTTCGTCAAGAACGCCGTTTAAAGTGTGAATTGCTCTTTTTAAGTAAGATGTGTAGCAAATATCAAAGTCGTAGCCTTCTGCCTTTAAAAGTTTTCCAGCAGCTTTTGCTTCTTCGCGACCTTTTTCGCTAAGTTCAACGTCCATCCAACCTGTAAAAAGATTTAATTTGTTCCATTCACTTTCACCGTGACGAATTAATACAAGTTTTGTCATTTTTGTTCCTCATTTATAAGATTTATAAAGTCAACTAATATTAATTTTTTTTTCCTTTTACTACAAGTAGGGTTCAGAATGAATAATTTATAAATTTGGGCGTGCCCACTCGCTTCGCTCGGGTCAGGCTTTCCGCTCCAATTCGCTACCGCTCATTTCCACTACAATCCTTCACGCTTCGCACAAATTCCAGTTTTTTTTGAAATTTACGTGTCATTCCTGTGCTTGACACAGGAATCTACGAAATGAAAAATTGACAGTGCTTTCGCGGAAATCCGTTTTTGCTACACACGGTGCAGGCTGCATAGGAAACCTATATAGCGGCTGCTTCGCAGCCCAGCCCTGCAAGTGTTCGCAAAAGCCGGTTTCCGCTACGCACTGTCAATTTTTATTACTTTTCAAAGAAAATCTGCGTTTATCTGCGAAAGCACTGCTAATTTTTAATTTCGTAGATTCCGCACCGAAGGTCGCCGTAGGCATCAAGTTCGGAATGACACGAAAATTTCCACAAATCTATACATTTTCATCTCTTGTTAGTCTTTGCTAACTATTGTATATTAAAATAAATTATCAGAGGTTTTATATGAAAAATTCAAAGAAAATTTTTGCGTTGATTACTGTTTTTGCAACACTTTTTTCTTTTGGTTGTAAAAACAAAAATGCAACAATGAAAGACGGAGAATTTTATGGAGTTGGCGAAGGACGTAACGGACCAATTACAATTTCAATTCAAGTAAAAGACAATAAAATTGTAAGCGGAAAAGCAATGTCCGAAGCAGAAACCGATTTTGCAAAACCAGCAATTACTTCTATTATATCAAAAGCAATTAAAGGCGCAGAAGTTTCTGAACTAGATGCAGTTTCTGGTGCAACTTTAACTTCTAACGGAACAAAAGATGCATTGCAAAATGCTATTTTAAATGCAAAAGGTCAAGGTCCAAAACCTAAAAAATATAAAAATACAAGTTGCGACATTGTTGTAATTGGCTCTGGTGGAGCAGGACTTTCTGCCGCAGTTCAAGCAGCGCAAAATGGCGCAGATGTTATTGTCTTAGAAAAAATGGGAATTATTGGCGGAAATTCTAACTATTCAACTGGTGGACTAAATGCTTCTGAAACTTCTGTTCAGCGAAAACTTGGAATTAAAGATTCTAACGAACAATTTTACGAAGATACAATGAACGGCGGACATAACTTAAATGACCCAGAACTTGTTAGAAACTTAGTAGAAAATTCTGCAAGTGCAGTTGATTGGCTTATTGGCTTGGGCGCAGATTTAAACGAAGTAGGAAAAATGGCTGGTTCTACAAATCCAAGAACGCACAGACCTCAAGGCGGTTATCCTATTGGTGTGCATTTAATTCCAATTCTTACAAAAGCAGCTAAAGATAATTATGTTGATATTCGACTTAGAAATCGCGTTACAGAAATTTTGGAAGAAGACGGAGCCGCTGTTGGCGTTCGCGTAGAAACAGAAACAGGAAGTTACGAAATTCATTCTGATGCAGTTGTTGTTGCAAGTGGCGGTTTTGGCGCAAATCCAGAATTAATTGCAAAGTATCGTCCAGAATTAAAAGATTTTGCAACAACAAATCATAAAGGTGCAACTGGCGATGCTGTGGAATTATTAAAAAAATTTGATGCACAATTTATTCAAATGGAACAAATTCAAACGCATCCTACAGTTGTTGTTGGAAGTGGAATAATGCTTACAGAAGCAGTTCGCGGAAACGGAGCAATTCTTGTAAATCGCGAAGGTAAACGCTTTACAAACGAAATGCTTACGCGCGATGTTGTTTCTGCCGCAGTTCTTGCTCAGTCTGGAAAATCTGCATATCTTTTGTTTGACCAAGGCATTCGCGATTCCTTAAAAGCGATAGACACTTATTATAAGCAAGGTCTTTTAAAAGAAGGAAAAACAATTTCTGAACTTGCACAAAAATTAAATATTTCTGCAGAAGAATTAGAAAAAACTGTTCAGCGTTATAACAGTTTCCAAGCAAATGGCAACGATTCTGATTTTGGTCGCAAAGGCACAGAAATGCCGCGCGCTATAAAAACTGGTCCTTTCTATGCTTGCGAAATAACTCCGGCAGTTCATCATACAATGGGTGGTGTAAAAATTAATACAGAAGCGCAAGTTATTAACAATTCTGGAAAAGTTGTAAAAGGTTTGTTTGCAGCAGGCGAAGTTACAGGCGGAATTCACGGTGCAAATCGACTTGGTGGAAACGCTGTTGCAGACATTGTTATTTACGGACGCATTGCTGGAAATAACGCTTGCAAACTAGTAGAAGGCTTAGAATAAAATACAACTTTTTTTGATTTTACCTGTCATTGTCGGACTTGATCCGACAATCTGCTTGTAAATTAGTGTAAGGTTTGAAATAAAAAAATCAGTTATTTTATGCTATTGACTTTTTAGTTAGCATAGACTAATTTATTAATAAAGTTTGGATTTTAAATCCAATTAAGAGGTAAACATAAAATGCGCAAATTTTTTGGCGTACTTTTTACTATAGCGTTTTTAGTTGGGCTTCCAGTTGCATCTTTTGCGGAAGATAAACAATATGCAAACTGGAATGCAGTTACAGATGATATGGATATTGTTCTTGATGAAGCTGTAGAAATTTATCAGAACGGAAATCCAGCAGAAACTGGAAAAGCAGCAAAAAAACAAGTAAACGTTGCTTATTATCAGTATTACGAAAAAATTGGTTTTGAACGAACTGTAAAAGCGCGAATTTCTGGAAATAGAGCCGGACAAGTTGAACTTCAGTTTGCAAAAGTAAAAAAGACAATTTCTGCAAATGCAAGTGTAGACGAAGTAAAAGCGGAAATAGAAGAATTAAAATCTATGCTTCGCGAAGATGCTATAAAACTAGATCCAAAATCTAATCAAAGTAATTGGGCTTCGTTCTGGGTTAACTTTGTTGCCTCAATTTCTATTATTCTTAAGGAAGGTTTTGAGGCAATCCTTATTGTTGGCGCAATTCTTGCTTATCTTGTAAAATCAGAAAAACAGTCAGAATGTAAATCTGTTTATATTGGTTCATTAATTGGTATTGGTGCTTCAATAATTATGGCGATTTTGCTTAATTTGCTTGCTGGCGGTCAAGGCGACAAGCAGGAACTTATTGAAGGTCTTACAATGATTTTGGCAACTGGCGTTTTGTTCTATACATCAAACTGGATGGTTTCAAAATCAGACGCACATCAGTGGCAAAATTATATTAAAAGCCAAGTTGCAGCTTCGGATGATAAAGGAAGCATTTTTGGACTTTCGTTTACAGCGTTCCTTGCTGTATTCCGCGAAGGTGCAGAAATTGTATTGTTCTATCAAGCGTTGGTTTTAGGCGCACAAGATGGTTCGGCAATTCGCGCAATTTGGATTGGACTTTTTGCCGGAATTGTTCTTTTGTTTGGTGTTTACTATTTAATTCGCTACGTTTCTATAAAGTTGCCGTTAAAGCCGTTCTTCTTGGGAACTTCTATAATTATGCTTTTAATGTGTGTTGCTTTCGTAGGAAGCGGAATTTCCGAATTTGTAGAAGGCGACTTTGTTGTTCCACATATTCTAAACGGTTGGCCAACAGTTGATATTATTGGTATTCATCCTTATGTAGAAACAGTACTTGCTCAGTTCTTGTTCTTAATTCCAGTTGTTGTTGGGTTTGTTCTTCAACTTACAAAAAATAAAAAGAATTTGGAAAATGCGCAAAACAATGTTGAACTTACTGTTTCGCCAAAAAAACGAAACCTTGCAGCAGTTCTTTACATAATTCTTGGTTATTTAGGAGTTGGCGATTTCTATCTTGGAAAAGTTGGAATGGCTGTTCTTAAATATTCGCTTACAGTATTTGGTTTGTTCTTTGCATTTATGGGACACGGTTCTTTGGAAGCACATCCGATTTTCGGAAAATTCTTTATAGTTTTTGGAATTTGTTGTGTTGTTGTAAGCGTTGCTTGGGTAATTGCAGACTTTGTTCTTACATTGCTTAAAAAAGAAAAAGACGGAAATAAACTTCCGGTATTAAATTAGTAACTATGGTGATTTTTCACCTTGTTAAATAAATTAGGCTTTAATTAAAAACAATAGGAGTTTTTAAATGAAAAAATTAGTTGTTCTTGCAAGTGCAGTACTTGCATTCGCTTTCATGGGTTGTAGCAAAGCTACAAAAACAGAAGAAGCTGCTTCAGTTCCTGGAGAAGATGCTGGATTCGAAGAATTCGACATTGGTGATGAACAGGAAGTTGGCTTCCTTAACGTTGGTGGCGTTTATTTCCAGCCAGTTGATATGGAAGGAAATGGCACAAAATACAATGCATCTGATTACGCTTTCCACGTAGAAGCTGATATTCACGCTTTGGATAACAACCTTGGTTATGGTGTTGGTGATTTCGTTCCATATTTGACAGTTGAATATGAAATTAAATCAAATGCAGACGGAAAAGTTGCTGCATCTGGAACATTTATGTTGATGAACGCTTCTGACGGTCCACACTACGGTGCTAACGTAAAAGCTATTCCAACAGGAAACTACACTGTAACATTCAAAATCCACAGCCCAGAAGAAAATGGATTCCTTCTTCATACAGACAAAGCTACTGGTGTAGAAGGTCGTTTCTCTGACTACTGGAAAACAAAGACATTGGATGTTGTTTGGTCAGATTGGGAATACCTTGGACCACAGTGGTAATTTTGCATTCTTGCAAAATATAAGGTTAGTTAATAACTAACACTTTGTAAAAACACGCATTGAGAGAGGCTTTTGCTTGTTTCGGTGCGTGTTTTCTTGTCTTTAGTCAGTTGTACAGGTTTTAAAATGCTAAAATATTTTGTTTGGGTTGTTCGGGATCTTTTACTTCCGGGAATCCTTTTGGGAATTATTCTTTACTTTGCAAATTTTTTTAAAGTTGAACGTCAAAAAAAATTTGTTTTTTGGGGGTCAATGGTAGGCATTGCAATGGCACTTTTTATTGCCATTGTAAAACAAAATAATTTTATTCGCGATAAAATTATACTTGTATTTAACGTTGTTTTTATGGGGATAATTCTTGTTTCTAGCTTGATTTATCTTGTTTTTAATTGGTTTGCGTTATTCGAAAAAAAATCAAAAGTTTTTAATTTAATTTTAAATATTTCTTCAAGTCTTTTTATTTTTGCGTTAATTTCGTACGAAACGCCAAACGTTATTCTTTATCCGTTCCATTTTTTAATTAGCGGACAAAGTGTAATGAGTACCGATTTTCTTTTTAAGTTTATTGGTTTTGCGCTTGGCTTACTTCTTGTTTTTCTTTCAACTCTTACTGTGTATAAAATCTTGAGCAATCTTCCTAAACTTTCTGCGTGTATTTATGGCTCAGTTGTAATATTCTTTAATTTTATAGGTTTGCTTGGTCCGTTCTTTAGTCCAATGATTGTTCGTCGTTGGATTAGAGTTTCTAAAGCGGTTCGTAAGCAAGTAATGTTTTTAATAAATAATCAGTTGGCTTTTTCTTTTATTGCTATTGTGGCAACAGTTGTTATTGCAATAATTCTTATTTACGTAAGTTTAAATAATCACGAAAAGTATACAAATCCTGCGGAACATAGAAAAATTAGAGCAAAGTGTCGAAATCAACGACGTTGGGCATTTGCTTGCTTTTTCTTTTTTGCGCTTATTGTTGTAGATTTAACTGCGTTTAAGAAAATTACAGAAAAAGTTGTAGTTCTTTCGGCAGCAGAACCGTATCAAATTGATGGCGATATAATTTCTATTCCTTTTGAACAAGTGCAAGATGGCGTTTTGCATAGATTTGAATATAAGACTGATGATGATGTTGGAATTCGCTTTATTATTATTCAGAAAAATGCGTTTGCTTTTGGAATTGGTTTTGACGCTTGCGAAATTTGTGGTGCAACTGGTTATTATTTTAAGAACGGAAAAGTTATTTGCAAACTTTGCGACGTTACAATGAATATAAATACAATTGGATTTCAAGGTGGTTGTAATCCAATTCCACTTCCGTACCAAATTCAAGACGGAGAAATTAAAATAAATGTAAACGACCTTCTGGTTGAAAAAAGGAGGTTTAGATAATGTTCTTTTTAAGAATGGTTTTTCTTGCTTTTTGGCGACAAAAGGGCAAAATGGCAA
The DNA here is from genome assembly GCA_964547685.1 of uncultured Treponema sp. Taxonomy (GTDB): domain Bacteria; phylum Spirochaetota; class Spirochaetia; order Treponematales; family Treponemataceae; genus Treponema_D. The sequence continues at coordinate 8,573 of CAZJOU010000020.1, forward strand.
TGATTGCGTTTACTATTGCGCTTGGAGCAAGTCTTGCAACTGCAATGTTAAACGTTATGTTTGGTGTTGGCGATAAAGTAAACCAAGAACTTAAAACTTATGGTGCAAATATTCGCGTTGTTCCGCAAGCAGCTGGACTTTTAAGCGATATGTACGGAGTTGATAATAATTCAAATCAATATTTAAAAGAAGATGAACTTGGAAAAATAAAAACAATTTTCTGGGCTTACAATATTGTAGATTTTGCTCCTTATCTAGAAGATTCTGTTGAATTGAACGGACAAAAAGTAAAAATTACAGGAACTTGGTTTAATCATCATCTTTCGCTTCCTACTGGCGAAGAGCTTGATACCGGAATGACAAGTATGAAAAGCTGGTGGCACTTAAAAAATGGCGGTTGGCTTACAGAACAAGAAGAAGATTTTGTTATGGTTGGCCAAGAAGTTGCAGAACAGTTTGGCTTAAAAGGTGGTGATGTAATTACTTTAACTGGAAGTGCAAATAGCGGAACTTTTACAGTAAAAAGTCTTTTTGATGCTGGTGGCGAAGAAGATAAAAGCATTTTTATGAATCTTGCGGCTGCGCAAAAACTTACTGGAAAATCTGGATTAATTAATTCTATAGAAGTTAGCGCGCTTACTTCGCCAGATAATGAACTTGCGCGAAAAGCAGCGCAAAATCCAGAAAGTTTAACGAATGCAGAACGAGAAATTTGGTATTGTACGGCTTATGTTTCTTCTATTTGTTACCAAATTCAGGAAGTTATAACGAATGCAATAGCAAAGCCTGTTCGCCAAGTTGCAGAAAGCGAAGGCGCAATTTTAAATAAAACGCAACTTTTAATGCTTTTAATTACAATTTTAAGTTTAATTGGTTCTGCGTTAGGAATTTCTAATCTTGTAACGGCAAGCGTTATGGAACGTAGCAAAGAAATTGGACTTTTAAAAGCGATTGGAGCGCACGATGCGCCAGTTGCTTGGCTAATTCTTACGGAAATTATAATTACTGCAATAATTGGTGGTGTTGTTGGCTATTTTGCAGGTTGTGGATTTGCGCAAATAATTGGAAAAAGTGTTTTTGGTTCAGCAATTCCAATTACGCCAACTGTAATTCCACTTGTTGTAATTTTAATTTTCCTTGTAACAATGGCCGGAAGCGTTCCTTCTATAAGGATGATTCTAAAACTTGAACCAGCAGAAGTTTTGCACGGAAGATAAAGTTGGTCATTGAGCACAGTCGAAATGACCGCTAAGAGTGTGGTTACTTCGCTACGCTCTGTGCCAAGCGGGGATAGGCTTAACCACCCACAAAAAAGGATATATTATGACAAAGCAACGATTTTATATGAAAATGATAACAAGTTCGCTAATAAGACGACGTAGCCGAATGTTAATTGCGCTTTTGGCTATTGCTATTGGTGCAACGGTTTTAAGCGGACTTGTTACAATTTATTACGATGTTCCGCGCCAAATGGGAAAAGAACTTCGTTCTTATGGCGCAAACCTTTTAATTGTTTCTTCTGGAACGGAAAGTTTTTCTAAAGAAGATTTAAATAACGCTGTTAAATTTTTTACAAAAGATTCTGTAGTTGGTGTAACGCCACTAAAATATCAAAATATAAAAATTAATCAGCAACCATTTGTTTCTGCGGGAACAGATTTTGTTGAACTAAAAAAGACAAGTCCATATTGGTATGTAACTGGACGCTATCCACAAGAAAATGGCGAAGCATTAATTGGTCAGTCGGTTGCGCAAACAGTTGGACTTTCTAATGGAAGAGAATTTGTTGCTTCTGGTGTAAATTTAGACGGAAAGCAATTTGATAAAAAATTTAAGGTTGTTGGTGTTTTGCAAACTGGTGGCAACGAAGAAGATTGTGTTTATGTAAATATGAACGACGTAGAAGAAATGAGCGGAAAAACTGATTTGATTGACGTTGTTGAATGTTCAATTTCGGCAAATGGAAGTGAACTTCAGAAGTTTGCACAGGAAATTTCTGAAAATGTGCCTAGCGTAAAGGCAAGCCTTGTAAAGCGAGTTACTCAGTCGGAAGGAACGGTTTTAGGAAAATTACAATCGCTTGTTTATATTGTAACTTTAGTTGTTTTGGTTCTTACAATGGTTTGCGTTGCAACTACTATGATGGCTGTTGTTACAGAGCGACGTCGCGAAATTGGCTTAAAAAAAGCGTTGGGTGCTTCTAATAAAGAAATTGTTTGGGAATTTTTGGGCGAAGGCTTATTTTTGGGCGCGCTTGGTGGAATTCTTGGCGTAGTTTTAGGTTTTTTCTTTGCGCAAGCGGTTTCTATAAACGTTTTTACGCGAAGCATTAATTTTAATCCGGTAATTGCGCCATTAACAATAATTGTTTCTGTTGCGGTTACGGCTATTGCTTGTTTGTTGCCAGTTCGTAGCGCAACAGATGTAGACCCAGCTCTTGTATTACGAGGAGAATAGAAACAACTGCAAACAAGACGTTTGCAAATAGCAAGGCAAGAATACGAAGTATTCTTGATAGTCAAAATTGTCAGGATGCCAATTTTGACGGGGCGTTGCGGGGTGTCCCCGCACGGTGGGTAGGTGAAAAGCCTAAGGCTTTGAAACGTAGGGCGGTTGTCCGCCCTTCTAACATAGGAGAAAAAAATGGCATTACTTGAAGTTAAAAATATTTCGAAAATTTATAGCGGTGGAACGGTTGAAGCGTTAAAAAATGTTAGTTTAAATGTAGAAAAAGGCGAGTGGGTTGCAATTATGGGACCTTCTGGCTCTGGGAAATCTACAATGTTGAACATAATTAGTTGTATGGATAAGCCTACAAGTGGCGAAGTTATTTTAGACGGAGTTGATATTACAAAGGTTTCTTCAAAAGAACTTACAAATATTCGTCGCGATAAAATTGGTTTGGTTTTTCAGCAGTTTCATTTGGTAAACTATTTGACGGCAGTAGAAAACGTAATGGTTAGTCAGTATTACCACAGTATGCCGGATGAAAAAGAAGCAATGGAAATGCTTGAATTGGTTGGCTTAAAAGAACGTGCAAAGCATTTGCCACATCAACTTTCGGGCGGTGAACAACAGCGTGTTTGTATTGCGCGCGCACTTATAAATCATCCGCAAATTATTTTGGCAGATGAACCAACTGGAAACCTTGATGAAGTTAACGAAAAACTTGTTATTGAAATTTTTAAGAAACTTCATAACGAAGGTAAAACTATTATTGTTGTAACGCACGCGCCAGAAGTTGCTCAATTTGCAGAGCGCACTATTGTTTTGGAACACGGAAAATTCCATAAAGAAGTAAAAAATAACGGAAGTCTTATGGAATTTGCAGAGATGATAAAATAGTGCGACTTAGCGAAGTTGACTAAGCGTTCCTGCGTTCATTTTGTAAACGATGTCTGCATAATTTTCGGCATCTGTTTCGTGTGTTACTAAAAGAACGCCAGTTCCTTCGCTAGCGATTTGCTTTAATAGCGAAAGAACATTTTTTGTATTTTCATCGTCTAGGTCGCTAGTTGGCTCGTCTGCAAATATAAAAGCAGGTTTTGTTATTAAAGCGCGCGAAATTGCCATTCTGCGCATTTCGCCACCAGAAAGATTAAATGGCTTTTCTTCTGCTAATTCGGCAATTCCCATCTTTTGTAAAAGTTCGTTTGCGCGGTTTGTAATTTCTTCTGAATCTGCGCCGTAAATTAACGCTGGTAACTTTACGTTTTCTAAAACTGTTAATGCGTTTAAGCCACTTTGTCCTTGCGGAATAACTGCAAAGTTTTTGTTGCGAAACTTAGAAAGTTCTGTGTCGTTCATTTTGTAAATTTCTTTTTGAACGTTTGTTTTTTCATCTTTAAATATAATTGTTCCAGTTGTTGGCTTTAATAAACCAGAGATTATATTTAAGAAAGTGCTTTTGCCACTTCCAGAACGACCTTCTATTTCTACAAGTTTTCCTTGTGGAAGCGTAAAATTTGTTTCGTTTAGTGCATTAAAATAGTTTGAATTTTTAGTTTGTCTAAAATATTGTTTTGAAATGTTTTGCGCAATAAGTTTCATAAGTACTCCTAAATATTTGAATGTTTTTGTTGTTTTTTAGTTGCTTTGCAAAGAAAAAGTATGCAGACTTCCGTAAAAAGCCGTTTTTGCTACGCACGGTTGAGGCTGTAAGGAATTTTATTTTAACGGTTGCTTACGCAACCTCAGCCCTCAAAGTGCTCGCAAAAGCCGTTTTTTACTCCGTCTGCATACTTTTTATTATTTTGCAAATAAACATTCTATACATTTAATTCGTTTCTCGTAAAATTAGGCCGGTGTCTTGTTTTGCTATTTTTATTGCCGAAAAAACAGATGCAAGTGCGCCGGAAATTACGGAAATTAGCAAAGTTCCAATGCAAAGCATAAAAGTTGTAAAAAGTCCTGGAATAAGATACGGCATAGAAAGTTTTTCTTGAATTAGCGTATTAAACGGAATGCTAAGAAGCAAAACTAAAAGAATTCCTATAATTCCGCCAGAAATGCTTAAAATTAGAGATTCCGAAATTACTAGCCGCGAAAGTTTTTTTTGCGAAAGTCCAGCTACGCGCAAAATTGCAAATTCTTTTTTGCGTTCATTTATAATCATAGAAAAAACAATTAGCATAATTACAATGCAAAGAATCCAAATTACTACAATAAGAATTCCTACAATTTCGGAAATGCTAGAAAGACTGTCGGCAACGCCAGTTGTCATACTTTTTGCGCGAATTGCGCGAACTTTATGATTTTTTAAGTTTATTTGACCTTTTACTTGTTCAACATCGTAACCATTTTCGACTTTTATCATTAGCGAAGAAATTACGTTGTCCGCATCTACTTTTGAGGCTGGCGAATTTGGCAATTTGCTTGCGTTTTTTATCATTTCTTTGATTGTTGTAAAATTTGTGTAAATTGCGTTGTCTAAGCCAGAACCAGTTTCTTTTAGTTGAGCAACAACTTTGCAAGGAACGCCGTAAAATTTTAATGTTCCCGATTCAGGAAGTGTAATTTTGCTACCAACAAGAATTTCAAAATCGCCAAGTTTTCCTTTGTAAGATTCGCTTGCCCAAGGTTGAATTGTAAAATCGGTTTCTGGTTCGAATCCTATTATTTGTAGCGAAACTGAACAACAACCTGCACTTATAGAAGATAAAAATAATTGCGGAGAAACTTTTTCTATTCCTTCTATTTCGTTCATTCGTTCTATGTAGTTTTTGTTCATATAAAAAGTGGTTCTGTTTCCGTTTAGCAAAAGTGATTCAATAGATTCTTTTGTTCTGGTTGCATACGGAACTACGATTATGTCTGCGCCCATTCGTTTTTCTAGACTAGAAAGTCCGTTGCGCAAACTTTTAATTAATAGCGAACCACCAAACGTAGCAACTGCAAGTAGAATGGAAAATATTAAAAGCGATGCAGAGCGCACAGATTTTGCACAAATATTTTTGAACGGCAATTTTGTAAGAAAAGTCAATTTTTGCTCCCTAAAAGCCAATTTACTATAGTTAGCATATTCTAACATTTATGAATGAGTTGTGCAAAGAGTGTAGAGATTGCACTGATTCAAATAAAAAAAGTCGCCCTTTACTTGGACGACTTTTTGCTACTTTTTTCTATTCTTTAGAAGTTTTCGCTAAGTTTTTCGAAATAACTTTGCGGATGTGCGCAAACTGGGCAAACTTTTGGTGCTTCTTTTCCTACGCAAACGTGTCCGCAGTTGCGGCAAATCCAAATTGCGTCGCCTTCGCTGCTGAATACAAGTTTGTCTTCTACATTTTTAAGAAGCTTTCTGTAGCGTTCTTCGTGATGTTTTTCAATTTTTCCTACGCCTTCGAACATTTTTGCAATTTGTTCAAAACCTTCTTCGTGCGCAGTTTTTGCAAACTCGTCGTACATATCTGTCCATTCGTAATTTTCGCCTTCGGCTGCAGATTTTAAGTTTTCTGCTGTGTTTCCAATTCCGCCTAAAAGCTTAAACCACATTTTTGCGTGTTCTTTTTCGTTATTTGCGGTTTCTTCGAAAATTGCCGCAATTTGTTCGTAGCCTTCTTTTTTTGCTACGCTAGCAAAGTAAGTGTACTTGTTGCGCGCCTGAGATTCGCCCGCAAAAGCCGTTTGCAAGTTTTTTTCTGTTTTTGTTCCCTTCAAATCCATTTTCGTTCCCCCAAAATTGATTTGTAATTATTTTAAACTCAAAGTTCGACTTTTAATTGATTCACCAAAATTATCTGTGCTTTCGCAGAAATCCGTTTTTGCTACACACGGTTGAGGCTGTAAGGAATTTTATTTTACCGGTTGCTACGCAACCTCAGCCCTCAAAGTGTTCGCAAAAGCCGTTTTCTGCTCTGCACAGATAATTTTTATTAAGTTGCACTAAAAGTCGACATTCAAGTTCATTTTTTGCAGTTTGGGCAAATTCCTGTAAAGATTAGGTTATGTCCTTCTACAAAAAAGCCTTTTTGTTGCATTTCTTTTGTTGCAGATTCCATTTCTACCGAAACAGATTCTGGAACATCGTACATTTTTCCGCATTTTGAACAATGAAAGTGATAATGTTCTTTTACATTAAAATCAAAATGGTCCGCTCCGTTTGGAACGCTAATTTTTAGAATGTTTCCATTATCTGCTAAAAAATTTAAATTTCTGTAAACTGTTCCTCGGCTTATGTGCGAGTCAATTTTTCTAGCAAGTTCGTAAACATCGTCCGCAGTTGGATGTGTGTAATTTTCTGTCATAAGCTCTAAAACTAGTTTTCTTTGATTAGTATTTCTGCTTTGCATAAAATTCACCTTTGGATATTTATAATATAAAACATAATTTTTAATTTGTAAATAGTAATAAGTCCTAATAGCAAAAAAAAACTGCTATCAATTAAATTTTTTTTCTGATAAACTTGCTTTTATGTCAAATAATTCAAAATCAAAAGAAAATCAAAAGAACAATGATATTGGGCTTGGTGAAAAAACTGCGCTTGTTGCAATTCTTGGTCGTCCTTCGGCAGGGAAATCAACTTTTTTAAATACGGCTTGCCAGGAACCAGTTTCTATAGTTTCGCCAATTCCTCAAACAACTCGCAATGCAATTCGTGGAATTGTAAATACATCGCTTGGACAACTTGTGTTTGTAGACACGCCAGGTTATCACGATTCTGAAAAAAAGTTGAATCTTAAATTAAAATCTATTACAGAAGATACATTGGAAGGTGCGGATTGTCTTCTTTACATTGTAGATACAACGCGAAAGTCGGGCGATGAAGAAAAAATGAACGCAGAACTTGCTAGCAAATATATTGAACATCTTGTTGTTGCATTAAATAAAACGGATTCACCAGAATCTAATGTAAAATCGGCCCGAAATTTTGTAAAAGAGTTTTTACCAGATTTACCAAATGAACGCATTTTAGAAATGTCTGCAAAAAATGATACTGGAATTAACGAAGTTTTGCGCGCTCTTTACGCAGTTTCGCCAGTTGCGCCTGCGCTTTACACAGAAGATATTTACACAGATCAAAATATTTCTTTTAGAATTAGCGAAATTATACGTGGCGAAGCAATAAATCGCTTAGAGCAGGAATTGCCACATTGTCTTTACGTAGAAATTTCTGATATAGAAAAGCGCGGAAGTAGTGGAAAACTTTGGGTGCGCGCATTTTTGTGTGTAGAACGCGAAAGCCAAAAAGGAATGGTTATTGGAAAAGGCGCTTCTATGATAAAACAAATTAGACTTGCTTCGCTAAAAAAAATTCACGAAATCTTTTCGTTTAAGGTTGATTTAGATTTGCAAGTAAAAGTAGACAAAAACTGGCGCCAGCACGACACTACGCTGAATAAAATAATTTAATAACTATGTCTGTTGTATTTCTGATAATGACATAGTTTTAGGTTTTATGTTATATTTTTTACATAAAAAATTATGAGCAAATCTAGAATAGACAAGTTACTTTCGCACGAAGGTTTTGGAAGCCGCAAAGCAATTCGCAAATTTTTATATTCTTCCGAAGTTTTAGTAAACGGAAACCGCATTTTTGACACAAGTTTTTCCGTAAATCCAGATAAAGACGAAATTTCAATCGACGGAAAACCTTTTAATATTCGCAAAAATTTTTACATTATGATGAATAAGCCACAAAATGTTGTAAGTGCAAACAAAGACGGACTTCATCAAACAGTTTTTGATTTATTAGACGAAAAGTTTCATACGCCGTATTTAGAAGAAAATTTGCATCTAATTGGCCGCTTAGACATTGACACAGAAGGTTTACTTTTGTTTACAACAGACGGCGCATTAACGCACAAAATTACAAGTCCAAAAACTCATTTTCCAAAATCGTACTTTGTTAGGGTAGCGAACGCAGAAAATAGCGAACGGCAGAAAAAAATTGCAGAAGATTTTGTAAAAGGAATAGAAATTCCTGCAGAAGGAAAAGAACTTGGAGCACAATTAAAACCAGCGCAAATTAACTGGAAGAACGAAAATGAGTGCATTCTTACAATTAGCGAAGGAAAGTTTCATCAAGTAAAAAGAATGTTTTTAGCGGAACAAAACGAAGTTGAATATTTAAAGCGCATTTCTATTGGCGCACTAAAATTAGACGAAAATCTAAAAGTTGGCGAATATCGCGAACTTACCGCAGACGAAATTTCGCTTTTAGAAACTGAGTAAGATTTTAGTAATAGTCTAAATGTCAAGTTTTA
>CAZJOU010000021.1:0-17254 GCA_964547685.1 uncultured Treponema sp.
ATTTTTTTTGTGTGTGCTATTATTATAAGATAATGGGAAATGTAATGCTTGCTCCATCTTTGCTTAGTGCAAATTTGGCAGATTTAAAAAACGCTGTAAAAACGATAGAAGAAAAAGGCGGAAACGTTGTTCATATTGATGTTATGGACGGAAGATTTGTTCCGCAAATTTCTTATGGTCAGCCGGTTGTAAAAAGTTTAAGGCCGCTTACAAAACTTCCTTTTGATGTTCATTTAATGGTGGAACATCCAGAAGAGCAAGTTGAATCTTTTGCAGAATCTGGCGCAGATTGGATTACTTTTCATCATGAAGCGTGCGTCCATTCGCATAGGCTTGTTCAAAAAATTCATTCGCTTGGTAAAAAAGCTGGAATTTCAATAGTTCCTTCTACGCCGGTTTTTGCTTTAAGCGAAATGTTGGAATATGTTGATTTAGTTTTGGTTATGACTGTAAATCCTGGGTTTGGCGGGCAAAAACTTATTCCTTCTTGTGTAAAAAAAATTAAAAATCTTGTAGAAATACGAAAAAATAATAATTTGAACTTTAAAATTTCTGTAGATGGCGGAGTTAATTCAGAAACTTTATCTTCTGTTATTAATGCTGGCGCGGATATTGTTGTTTCTGGTTCTGCTTTTTTTAATGGAACGCTTAATTGGGAGAATTAGTTTATGGTTTTTAGAACAAATAAGATTAAAATTTTTGCTTCTTTGCTTGTTGTTTTTTTGACTTTTTCTAATGTTTGTGTTTTTGCGCAAAAAAATAGTTCAGAAGTTGCTTCTAGTGCTTTTGTTCAAGGTGCAAAGGCTTTTAGTTCTGGTGAATGGATTTCTTCTATCTTTCTTTTAAGAAAAGCAGTTTCGTATCCAGAAAATAATAACGCAGAAACTTGGTATATGCTTATAACTGCAGAAATGTATGCGGGTGAATATAAAAACGCTTACCAAGATTGTGAACTTTATTTTAAGAATTTTCCAGATAGTCCATATATTTCTTATGTTTTGTATCATAGTGGGCGCGCTCTTTTTTGCTTGGGCGAATACGAAAAGTCAATTTTAACTTTAAGCGATTTTTGTCATCAATATCCAGAACACGAAATGTATGCTTCGGCTCTTTACTGGATTGCAGAATCGTTTTTTGCCGGTTACAACTATGATGATGCCAAAATTCTTTATAAAACTGTTGTAAACGACTATCCTAAAGATGCAAAAGCGCCTGCCGCTCAGCATAGAATAGAAACTATAGAACAAAGCGCGCGCGAAGAAAAACTTTTGTATCTTTTAAAAGAAACTGGCGAAGAATATCTTGCTGCAAAGGAAGAATACGAAAGACAACTTCGTACTTTGGGCGCAGAAAGTTCTGGTGATGCAAGGCGAAGAATTCTTGATTTGCAAAAAAGAAATTCTGAACTAGAAAAAAGAGTTTCTGACTTAAACAAAACAAATTCTGACTTAAAAAATCAGCTTAACGCAGAACTTGCGAAAAATGGCGATATAAAGCAACAGAATAGCGAACTTGTTTCTGACTTAAAGAAAAGAGCGTTTGTTGTTCAGCAACTTCTTGACGAAAAAAGAAAAGCCGTAGAATCGGGGGCAAAATAATGAAAAGTCTATTGTTCAAAATTAAAAAAAATATTGTTCTTCTTTCTGCTGTTTTTATTTTTGCTTTCTGCGGCTTTGGTGCTTTTTCTGCAAGTAAAAAAAGTTCAAATTCTAGCGTTCCTTCCAATTCTAGCAGTGGCGAAGATTCTTTTGATTTAAGTTCAGGTAGCAGCAATCCATTTAAGGCTAGAACTATAGAAAATGTTATAGGAAATGTAAAAATTTTAGCAAAAGGTTCTGTGGGAAGTTTTCAGTTGTATTCGCTAGGTTCTAATGGTTCGCAAACTGCGCTTTTGGCTAGTTATGACGAATTTACTTCGTCGTTTCTTTCTTTGCTTGCAGGAAAAAAAGAATATAAATTAACTGATAATACGGGAATTTCTATTGGAGCGCGCAAAACAGAGCGTGGAATTCAACTTTTTTACAGCATTCCAAATGTTGCTTGGGTTATTTATTCAATAGAAAGCGTAAATCAAGATAGAAATCTTATTTCTTCTGATGTTATAAAAATTTCTGTTTCGGTTTTAAATAAAGGAAAAAGAACTCAAAATTTTGCAGTAAAAACAGTTTATGACACAGTTCTTGGTGAACAAATGGGTCCGCATTTTTCTACAAACGAAGAAATTGCAATTAATAATGAACGTCAGTTTCGCCGTTTTGATAAAGTAAAGTGGATAAAAAGCGCAAATTCTCGTGCTGGAATAGAATTTTTGCTTAATGGCGCAGATATTACGACTCCAGAAGTTGTTTCTTTAAGTAATAAAGATTTGCTTGCTTTGCAAAAGTGGGTTCCGCAAATAGTTTCTTCTAGAACTTTTGATTCTGTTCTTTCTTACAATAATTCTGCAATTTGTATTAATTTTCCTTCTTATTCGTTGGACGAAGGCGAACAATTTACAAATTCGTTTTATATTGCGGTTTCTAACGACGGAAAACCTTTAGATGGCGAACAATATATTGATTATTTTGAAGGACGACTTTCAAAAGATTCTGCAAAAGTTTATTCTGAAACAGATAGAGCGTATTTAAGAGCATCTGAACTTTATATTGCAGGAAAATATCCAGAATCTTACGAAATTGTAAAAAAAGAATGGAAGAATGAATATAATCGCACAGAACGACTTTCTTCGCTAAAGAAAATGTTAGAGCAAAAACTTGGACTTTCTGGCGAGTCGCCTTATCCTAGCGTTCAACAAACTGTTCAAATTCCTAAAAATATTGACGATTCTTATGTTCAAGAACTTTTGCAAAAAATTCAAGCGTTGCGCGACGATGGCGAAGATGTTAATCGCGATGAACTTATTAGGCTTGGCGCAGAATTAGATGCAGTTACAAGACAACTGGAGAATCAATAAATGGCTCGCGATGTTCTTGTGGTTGCAAAAAAATTAATGAAACGCCGACGCTTTGACCAAGCAATAACAGTTTTGCAAAGCCGCTCGGAAATTTACGAAGATAATTTTGACTATTATCTTCTTTTTGCAATAGCATGCCTTTATGTTGGTGATACAGGCACTGCCTCGCAATATTTTCAGAAGGCAAGAAAAATTAAAATTACGGACACAACGCTTTTAATTGGTCAGGCGGCGCTTTTTTTGCGTCGCGGAGATACGGATAGAGCGCTTCAATATTATTTAGATGTTTTGGATTATGAGCCTGGTAACAAAATTGCGCAATCGGCAATGGAATTTATTCGCACAAAAGGCGATTATTCCACAATTTGCAAATGGGTTGACACTGGCGACATTGAACAGTTTTATCCGCCACTTGGCACAAATCCGTATACGATTGCGGGCTTTGTTGTTCCAATAATTGCTTGCGTACTTGGAATTTTTATTGTTATTCATTTTGTGCCAGTTTCGCGCCCAGAAAAAGGCAAACGCGCAGATTTAAGCGCACTTTCGCTTTCTGTAGATGAACGCAAAAATATTCAGGAAACAAATCTTGCTAGTGGAGCGTTTTCGTATCTTTTGTCTTCTTCGCAAATAAACGAAGCGTACGAAAAGGCGCAAAGTTATTTTCAGCAATATAGAGATAACTTAGCGCAAATAGAAATTAATAGAATTTTAAACTCTAACGCGTCTGTTGCGGTAAAGCAAAAGGCAAATCTTCTTATGACTTATTTAGAAGAACCTTCGTTTGATACTGTAAAAGATGTTCCTTTATACAAAGATGTAGAAAAAGAACCGAACCTTTATCTTGATTGTTGGGTTTCTTGGTCGGGGCGAATTTCTAATGTTGTGCAAACAGAAAATTTGTTTCAGTGTGATTTTTTAGTTGGTTACGAAACAATGCAAACTGTAGAAGGAATTGTTCCGCTAAAATTTACAGTTGTGCCAACAATAGAAAATGAAAAGCCAATTACAGTTTTGGCAAAAATTGTTTCAGAAAATGGAAAAATGGCTTTGCAAGGAAAATCTGTTTATCAAAGTGTAAAATGATAAAAAAATGTTTTTTTTTAATTTTTTTTTGTGATTCATTTCCGAATTTGCAAAAAAAACGCCTATATATATAAGTGGGAGGCATTGGAGGCGATATGGCAGAAACAAAAGATATGTCAGAAAAATTAAAAGCGCTAGAAGCTGCTAGACTGCAAATAGAAAAGCAGTACGGACAAAACTCGTTAATGCGACTTGGCGCACAAAACAATTTGGAAGGAATAGAAGTAATTCCTTCTGGTTCAATTTTGCTAGACGAAGCGTTAGGAATTGGTGGTTATCCAAAAGGCAGAATCATAGAAATGTATGGTCCTGAATCTTCTGGAAAAACAACACTAGCGTTGCACGCAATAGCAGAATCGCAAAAATTGGGCGGAATTGCCGCTTTTATTGATGCAGAACACGCTTTGGATCCTGTTTATGCAAAAAATCTTGGCGTAGACATTGATAATTTGTGGGTTTCGCAACCAGATTGCGGTGAACAGGCTTTGGAAATTACAGAAAATCTTGTTCGTTCTGGGGCAGTTGATATAATCGTAATAGATTCTGTTGCTGCGCTAACGCCACAAAAAGAAATAGAAGGCGAAATGGGCGATTCTGTAATGGGACTTCAGGCGCGCCTTATGAGTCAGGCTTTGCGAAAACTTACGGCAATCGTTGGAAAAAGTAAATGTATTGTTATATTTATTAACCAAATCCGTATGAAAATTGGCGTAATGTTTGGAAATCCAGAAACTACAACTGGTGGAAACGCTCTTAAGTTCTATTCTTCTGTTCGTTTGGAAATTCGTCGTATAGAAACAATAGACGGAAAAGGCGATGAAGACGCAATAGGAAATAGAGTTCGTGTAAAGGTCGTAAAGAACAAAGTTGCTCCGCCATTTAGAAAAGTCGAACTAGACATTTATTTTGGCAAAGGAATAAATCGTTATGCTTCGCTTTTGGATTCGGCTGTAAAACATGGTCTTGTAGATAAAAAAGGTGCTTGGTTTACAAAAGGCGACATAAAAGTTGGTCAAGGACATGAAAATGCTGTTGCTTTTGTGGAACAAAATCCAGAATTTGCAGAAGAACTAGAAGACACTTTGCGCGAAATGCTTTTTCCGAATCTTGTAATAAAAGATAAAGATGGAAATCCTATAAAAAAAGACAAGAAAAAAGCTGCTAGTGCTAAAAAAGCAGACGAAAAAACTGTAGAACAACCTGCTAAAACAGAAATTCCAGTTCAAGAAGGTTTGTTTTAAGTGATTCCTGTTTTACTTGGTCTTGGTTCAAATACAGATTATCGCGGAAAAAAGCCGGCAGAACTTCTTGCTTTTGCTTGCAATGAACTTTCTAAGTTTCTGCTTTCTCCAATGTTTTCCAGTATTTACGAATCTAAGGCCATGTATGTAGAAAACCAAAATAATTTTCTTAATATGGTCGTAAAAGGATTTGTTCCAACTGAAACAAATCCTTTTGATTTGCTTAATACGATTCACAAAATAGAAGCAAAGTTTGGTCGCGACAGAACTAAAGAAATTCGTTTTGGTCCGCGTTCGTTAGATATTGATATAGAAGAATTTGGTAATGTAAAAATGAATAACGCGCCAGATTTAATTTTACCACATCCGCGCGTTCACGAAAGAGAATTTGTTTTAATTCCTGCACTAGAGATTTTAACCGATTCTGCCGATAAAGAATTAAGAAAAACTTTTGAAAACTTTTTAAGCGCACTTCCAAATCAAGACGTAAAAAAAAGTTCAGAAGAAATTCAAAATCAATTTCGTTTAACATTAAAAATGTCAAGCTAAATGGGTGATTGAGCCTGTTGCCCGCTTGCGCACGAAGCGTAGCGGAGTAATTACGATTTTACAAACTGGCGGTATTTTATGGCAAAAAGTCAAATGAATTACGGGGCAACTGCTGTTGCGGAACGAACCGAAGAAGAAAATAACAAACGAAAATTTATTGCAGGAAAGTTTGAAGGTCCGCTAGATTTGCTTTGGTATCTTATTCATAAAAGTGAAATTAATATTTACGATATTCCAATTGCAAATATAACTGAACAATATCTTGAATATCTTGATTATGCCGTACAAACAGATTTAGGCGATTTAAGCGAGTTTTATAAATGGGCGGCAATGCTTTTAAATATGAAAAGCAAAATGCTTCTTCCTGTAGAAATTAATTACGACGATGATGAAGTAGAAGATCCGCGTGACGAATTAGTCGAAAAATTAATTGAATATCAAAAATTTAAAAAACTTTCAGAATTAATGGAAGAAAAAGAAGATAATTCTGATTGGAATTACGAACGTTCTAAAATTCAGCGTGTTTTGCCTTTTGAAGAAAGCGAAAACGAATGGAAAGAAGTTGACACATGGGAACTTCTTCAGCAAATGCAGAAATTGTTTAAAAATATGGTAAGTCGCTATTCAAATGAAAAAATTTTGAATATGTACGAAGAAATTTCTGTAAATGAAAAAATAACGCTAATGAACGAACTTTTTGAAAAAAGTAACGAATGTATGTTTACAGATTTAATTACTCGCCCGGGAAACGAAATGGACGTAATTTGCGCGTTTATGGCAATTCTAGAAGCGGTAAAATTTAAAATGATTACCATAATGCAAAATCGACTTTTTGGCGACATAAAAATTTGCAAAAGAACAGATAATCCAGAAAGTTTTAAAAATTTCGAAATAACAATAGATAGAATTGAAAAAACTAGCGAAGAATCGTAATATAATAAATTATGGAACTTGAAAAAGAAACTGCACTTGTAGAAACTGTTTTGTTTTTGGAAAGCGAACCTGTAACAGAAAAGCAAATTTCAAATATTGCGCAACTTTCAGAAGACGTTGTAAAACATTGCATAGAAAATTTAACTGAAAAATATAAATCAGAAAGCTCCGGAATAGAACTTGCCACAATAACTGGCGGTTGGTGTCTTGTTCCTAAAAAAGAATTTTGGGGCGTTTTGTCTGAACGTTACGGCGAAAAAAATAGTGGGCGGCTTTCTAAATCTGCATTGGAAACGCTTTCTATAATTGCCTATAAACAGCCAGTTACAAGAAGCGAAATTGAACAAATTCGCGGAGTTAGCGTAGATAATATGGTTCGTCTTTTAATTGAACGCAATTTTATAAAAGAAGTTGGTCGAAGCGACGCTCCCGGAAAGCCAGTTCAATACGGAACAACAAAAGATTTCTTAAAGTTTTTCCACTTGAACAGCATTGCAGAACTTCCTAAACTTGACGAAGACGAAGAACAGAGGTTTGAACTTGCCCGATAATAGCGAAAACTTAACAAATCAAATAAGATTGCAAGTTTTTCTTGCTCATAGCGGAGTTTGTAGCCGACGTGCAGCAGAAAAGATAATTCAAGATGGTCGCGTAACCGTAAATGGCGAAAAAGTTACCGAAATGGGAACAAAAGTTTCTTTTGCGGATAAAATTTGTGTTGATGAAAAAGAAATTACGCTAGAAGAGCAAAAACGCTATGTGCTTTTAAATAAACCGGCCGGTTACGTTTGCTCTTTGTCTGACGAAAAAAATCGCCCAGTTGCTGCAGATTTACTAAAAGATTCTTATTCGGAACGACTTTACAATGTTGGCCGCTTAGATATGTTCAGTTCTGGATTAATAATTTTTACAAACGACGGAAAATTTGCCGCAAAACTTTCGCATCCTTCTGCAGAATTAGAAAAAGAATATATTGTAGAAAGTTCTGTGCCACTTCCACGAAATTTAGCAGAAGAGTTTGAAAAAGGCATTCGCGTAGACGGAGTTTTTTATAAATGTAAATCTGCCGTCGAATTAAATGCACGAAAAATAAAAATAGTTCTTATAGAAGGAAAAAATCGCGAAATTAGAAATGTTTTTGCTTCTAAAGAAATTGGAATAAAAAAACTTACGCGTGTAAGAATTGGAAATCTAGAAATAAACGGTTTAAAGCCAGGCGAATTTAGAAATCTTACAGAAAAAGAAGTTTCTGGACTTTTGTCGCTTTGCCGTTCAAATAGATAAAGTTTTGTCTTTTTATAGGAGTCAATAATGATTATTGCTATGGATGGTCCTGCAGGAACAGGAAAAAGTACGATTGCTTCGATTATTGCAAAAAAATTGAATATTACGTATTTGAACAGTGGAAGTTTTTACCGCGCTCTTACACTTGCTTTGCTAGAAGCAAAAATTAATCTTTCTGATGAAAATGCCGTTGTTGATTTCTGTAAAAAGCAAAAACTTGAATATAAAAATTCTCGTCTTGTATTAAATGGAAAAGATGTAGAAGATTTGCTACATAATGACGAAGTAAGCAAAAATGTTGCTCAAATTTCGGCAATAGTTCCAATTCGACATCTTGTAAACGACAGAATGCAGGAAATTACAAAAAGCCTTGACATTGTTTGCGAAGGTCGCGATATGACAACTGTTGTTTTTCCTAATGCAGACTATAAATTTTATTTAGATGCTTCCCTTGATGTTCAAGCAGAACGCAGATTTAAGCAAGGCGTTAGCAATATGACGCTAGAAGAAATAAAAGAAGCTATAAAAAAGCGTGATGAAATTGATAAAAATAAAGCAGAGGGCGCATTAAAACGTGCAAGCGATGCGTTTTATATTGATACATCAGCCTTGACCATAGACAATGTTTGTGAAATAATATTAAACAAAATAAACAAACAAGGGTTCAAAATGGAAAAAATGGAAGTGGAAAAGGAAGAAGCTCAGAACTCCAAGAGCGCTATCCAGACACAATTAGAAGAGTCTCTGAACAATCTTAGCAATCCAGAAGAAGGTCAAATTGTAGAAGGCGAAGTTATTTCGGTTTCTGACGATTTCGTTTTCCTTGATGTAGGTTGCAAATCAGAGGGTAGACTCCCCGTACAGGAGTTTGAAGGCAATTTGCCAAAAGTAGGGGACAAAGTTCCAGTATACTTAGCTAAAGTTTTCGGAAAATATGGTCCGGAAATTTCTAAAACAAGAGCAGATTCAAAACGCATGTGGAAAGAAATTTCAAAAGCGTTTAAGGAAAACACTCCTGTAGATGGCACAATTACAAAAACTGTAAAAGGCGGTTTTGAAGTTTCGCTTGGCGGCGACATTCATGCTTTCTTGCCAATAAGTCAGGCAGACAGTCAAAAAGTAGAAAAGCCAGAATCACTTTTAAACTTAAAATCAAAATTTTATATTGAACGTCTTTATTCAGAAAGTAAGGCGAATGTGGTTGTTAACCGCAGAAAATATCTTGAAGAAGAAATCGACAAAAAACGCGAAGAATTTTTTAATACTGTAAAAATTGGCGACACTGTAAAAGGAACTGTAAAAAGTTTTACAAGTTTTGGTGCATTTATAGATCTTGGCGGTTTTGACGGACTTCTTCACATTAACGATATGAGTTGGGGACACGTTGCTCGTCCTAAAGATTTCGTAAAAAAAGGTCAAGAAATTGAATTAAAAGTTATTCGCCTTGATCCAGATGAAAAACGAATTAACCTTTCTTTAAAGCATTTTACAGAAGATCCGTGGATTCATTTTGAAGAAAAATATCACGTAAATGATATTGTAAAAGGCAAAGTTACAAAACTTACAGATTTTGGCGCATTTATAGAATTGGAAGAAGGAATAGAAGGACTTGTTCATATTAGTGAATTTTCTTGGACAAAGAAAATTGAAAAACCTTCTGACGTTCTTAAAGTTGGCGACGAAGTAGAAGCAATGATTTTAGGCTACGACATTCAAGCTGGTCGTGTTTCGCTTGGTCTTAAGCAAGTAACAGCAAATCCGTGGGATTCTATTGCAGAAAAATATCCAGTTGGAACAAAAGTTAAAGGAAAAGTTGTAAAGTTTACAAATTCTGGAGCATTTGTTCAGTTAGAAGATGGAATTGACGGATTCTTGCATGGCGATGATATTTCTTGGACAAAAAAAGTAAAGCACCCAGGTAGTGTTCTTACTGTTGGTCAAGATGTTGACGTTGTTGTTTTGGAAAGCGATTCTGAAAATCACAGAATTAGACTTGGAATGAAGCAGCTTTTGGAAAATCCGTGGAAACAATTTGCAGAAGAATACAAGCCAGGTTCAACTTTTGAAGGCGAAATTACTTCTATTACAGATTTTGGTGTTTTTGTAAAAGCGCCAAACGGAATAGAAGGACTTGTAAATAAAGCAAATCTTAGCGACGACAGAGAAACTCCTTACGAAGAAGCTGTTAAAAAATACAATGTTGGCGACAAAATTAATGTATTTGTTGTAGACGTAAATGTAGACAAAGAAAAAGCAGCTTTCTCTGTTCGCGAATTTAAACGAAAGCAGCAACGCGATGAAATTTCGCAGTATATGTCAACTTCTGGAAACGACAACGATGGCGCATATACTCTTGGCGATTTTTTGAACACAACAAAATAACTTTCTTGTAAACGTATTGCTAACTTTTTGCAATACGTTTAATTTTACAGGAAAAGTCTTTTTATGAACGAAATTGCTATTCGTGCGGTAAGCCCTATAACAAAGGATTTGCTAGAAATAACAAAAAAATCGGCACTTACTAATTCTCCGGTGCTTCTTACTGGGGAATTGGGAACAGGAAAAAAAACTTTTGCAAAAATAATTTATAAAAATTGTAATCGTAACGATTTACCTTTTTTTTGTTATGAATGTAGGTCTGGAAGTTCTATAAATTTAAAAAATGCTAGTTTAGAAAACGGCGCGCTTTATTTTGAAAATGTTGAGTGTTTGCCTAAAAATTTGCAAGAGCAACTGCTTAATATAATTAAAGATAAAGTTAATGTAAAAATTATTGCTGGAACAACAGAAAATCTTTCGGTTTTTGTTCAAAACGGAAAATTTTTAGAGGAATTATTTTTTAGACTTAATGTTTTGCCAATAAGAATCCCTAGTTTGCGACTGCGAAAAGAAGATATTGTTCCCATTGCAGAAGATTTTGTAAATTTTTTTAATTTTAAGTATAAAAAAAATGTGCAAAGTTTTTCTGATGCGGCAAAACAGTTGCTTTTAACATATTATTGGCCAGGAAATATTCTTGAACTAAAAAGTGTTATTTCTAGAAGCGTTCTTGTTTGCAAAGATTCTGTTATTCAAGCAAGTGATTTGCATATTTCAACAGAAAATCCACAAGTAGAAAATTTGGAATTTTCTTTTGAAGAAGAAGACAAAACCTTAAAAACGGCATTAAATGATTTTAAGCGTCGTTACGTTATAAAAATATTAGATGAATGTGGTTGGAATCAAACAAAGGCTGGAAAAATTTTAGGAATTCAAAGAACTTATGTTTCTAGGCTTTTAAATGAATTGCACATTCGCGATAAAAATGAATAAGGCAAAGTTTTATAACTTGTCTTATTATGGAGGAAAAAGATGGAAGCAAAATTTGAAAAGGCAACTGTTGGAGAACGACTTTCGAATTTCTTTTTATCTTATAGAAAAATTTTAATTACAGTAGTTTCTGTAATTTTAGCGTTTGTTATTTGTTATGGAATTGCAGTTGCTGTAATTTCTAAAACAAGCAAATCTGGGTTAGAAGATATTGATTCAATTGCATATATAATGACAAAAGATTCTGTAGATCTTTCTGAAGAAGAACTTGAAAATCGTAGAAAAACGGCTTTAACTTCTTTGGAAAAATACAACAAAAAATCTGGAGTTGTTGGTGTTAGAGCAAATATGCTTACGGCCGAAATAAAATATTCGCAAAAAGATTATGATTCTGCCGCTTCTTTTTGGATTACTGCTGCTACAAAAGGCAAAAAATCTTATACTGCGCCGTTATGCTATTTTAATGCCGCTTCTGCTTTGGAAAATGCAGGAAAGTTAGACGAAGCAGAAAAAAATTACGAAAAAACTGTTTCTTACAAAGATTTTGACCAAATTGCACACGCAAAGTTCAACTTGGGAAGAATTAAAGAAACAAATGGCGATACTGAAGGTGCATTAAAAGTTTATTCTGAACTTTTTGATTCTGTTCCAAGCGATTCTTGGGCGAAACTTGCAAAATCAAGAATGCTTGCTTTGCAAATTTCTAATAAAGAAAGTTCTTCAAACTAACTTTTTGCATTAACCGCAACTAAATTTTCTGTGGAGAAGGAACGTGAAAAAGTTAGAATATTTTTCTTTTCTTTTTGCATTTGTCTTTCTTTTATTGTTTTCTGGTTGCGGTCTAGATGAATATTACGTTTTAGACGCTCCTACAACTGTTTATAACGAACCTTCTGTTTCTTCTTCTACATATACTTCGCAAACTGTATATTCTTCCGCTTATTTTGACTTTTTAATAAAAGATGGCTCCTCTGATAATAATAAATCTGAAGGAGATTTTGTTTTTGAAGGAACGGCGGTTTATTATAAAATTTACAATAATTACAGCACAATGAATTCGCACATTTCTACAGTAAGTTCGCTTTCTAATTCTACAAATGCGTCTTCTTCTGCAAATAAAATTATTCAAGATTATAAATATGTTCAGCTTGGAACTTCGGATGGTAGCGTTTCGCCACTTATTCCTAGTTCTGGTTTAGATCAAAGAGTTTATATTAGACTTACAAACTACAGTAGCGCACCAGAATATTCTGCAAGAATAGAAATTTCTTCTAGTGGTTCTGTAACTGCTACTTATGTTCCGCGACGAACTGGAAATAGCAAAACTTTTGATTTTGGGCGAAAGTATAATTCAAATTATCAACTTGATTCTAGTGGTCAATATTATTATCCAGCACAAGGCGATGATGATGTTTATTGGAGTTCGACTACTTCGCAAGAAAATATGTGGTACGTAAATCTTTATGCGGTTTCTGTTGGGCGCGATAACAGTTTTACTTCGTATTATAGCGATGTTTTGTATCTTGGCTCGGTAGCAATAGATGCATCGGTAGAAGATAACTAATTTTTTGCAACACAATAAAGGCACTTGTAAAAAAAACTAATTTTTATTATATTATCTTTATTCGGTGCTTTAGCTCAGTTGGATTAGAGCAGCTGCCTTCTAAGCAGCAGGTCGCAAGTTCGAACCTTGCAAGCATCAAAAAGTCAGTCGTTGGGCTGGCTTTTTTTTATTATGCAATTTTCTAACGGTCATTTTTATTCGGCAAATCAATATTACAAAGAAATTTTCGGAACAAAAATTTATAAAATTGCACTTGACGCTGGTTGCACTTGTCCAAATCGCGATGGAACTAAAGGTTTTGGCGGTTGCATTTTTTGTGGCCAACAAGGTTCTGGTGAATTTGCTGCAAATAGAATGCTTTCTATAAAAAATCAGGTTGAACAAGGAAAAGAAATTGTTTCTAAAAAAATAAAACAAGGGCAAAATGTAAAATATATTGCTTATTTTCAGAATTTTACTTCTACTTATGGCAATGAAGATGAACTTTTAGAAAAATACAAAGAAGCACTTTTTTGCAAAGATGTTGTTGGTCTTGCGCTTGGAACGCGCCCAGATTGCATTTCGGAAAAAATGCTTTGTGCGCTTTCTGAACTTTCTAAAAAATATTACGTTAGCATAGAATTAGGACTTCAGACTTGTAACGAAAAAACTGCAAAATATATTCGCCGAATGTACGAAAATAACGTTTATGTTGAATGCGTAAAGCGAATAAAGGAAAAATCGAATATTAATGTTGTAACGCATATAATTTTTGGGCTTCCGAACGAAACGGAAAAAGATATGCTAAATTCGGTTAGATTTGCTTGTAACGCAAAAACAGATGGAATAAAAATATCTCTTTTGTATGTTTTAAAAAATACTGATTTAGAAAAAGATTTTAAAAATAAAAAATTTTCTGCAATGGAAATGGACGAATATTTTAATATTTTAGGAAAAGCAATACAAATTATTCCGCAGAATGTTGTAATTCATAGAATTACCGGCGACGGAGCAAAAAAATATCTTATTGCGCCGCTTTGGACGGAAAATAAACGCTTTGTGTTAAATAGCTTAAATAAGTTTTTGGACGAAAAAAATATTTTGCAAGGAAAAAATTGCTAACAAATACTAACTTCGCTGAATCATTTTGTAACTATTTTGATTTTTTATAATTTCGAAATCGAACGCGTTTATGTTTTTCATAGATTTTCGTATTTTAGAAATAAGACAGTAAATTGTGTTTTCTTTGCAAGGTTCGCTTTTTTTAGAAATTACGTTTTTAAGTTCGCCAATTTCTACATTTTTGCCAAGATTTTTGTAAAGCAAATTAAAAAGAATTAGCGGACTTCCTTTTAAGTTGTTTTGCACTTTTTCGCCTGTAATTTGTTCGTTATTATTTTGCAAATTGTTTTGTTTTGCAATTTTTTCTTCGTCAATTACTTTGCAAGTCAAATTTATTATTTTGTCGTATTTTTCTAATTTAATTTTTTCTGTTGGATAAATATTTTTTAGCAAAGCTTTCCAAAAAATATTTGTAGGTTCGGTATAAGAAGTTTGTTCGTTAAAAAATATTACTGGAATATAAAGATTTAGGTTTTTTAAGAACTTGTATATGTTAAAAAGGTGATGATTGTAGAAAAAGTAGTCGTAAATAATAAAATCTGGAATTAAACTTTTTTCTAAAATTGAACAGAAGAAATATGAATCGGAATTAAAAAGTTTTGTTTCGTAGCCGTTTGCTTCTAGTTTTGTTTTTATTTTTTTTGCAAATTTTAAATTTTGTGGTAGCGAAAAGATATAAACTCTCATAACTATTTTTATTAAAGCGGAAAAATCGTAAAAAATCAAGATGAAGAGCGAAAAAAAATGGCGCAGCGAAGTACGCAACAAGTTGCACCAACCTAAAGGTTGCGGTGCGCCGTTTAGAGGGGTAGGACGCAACGAAGTGCGGCCGTAGGGCAGGCGCCCTTTTTAAATCTAAAATTCTTAAATATCTTGACTAAGACGGCGTTTTTTTAGATTATTTGAATATGGAAAAAGTTCCGCTTACTAGAACATACTTAGAAACGCTTTCGTTTTCTGAACTTGTAAAAATTGCAGATGAAGAAGGAATAGACGTTCCACTTGATTTTAATAGAAATTTTCTTATAGAAGAAATTATTGAAGTTCAGGAAGAATTAAAAGAAACTGAACATGACGATATGATAATTTCTGAAGAAGAAACAGAAAGCGAAAAAGATGAACTTGTTCCGCGCGCTTATAATTCTACAGAAGTTGATATGGTTTTGCGAAATCCGGCTTGGGCTTTTGTTTATTGGAATATTAGCGATTCGGATAGAGTTTCTTTGGAAAAGGCTTTTGTTAGTCAAATGCGACTTCGTGTAAATTCTTTTTCTGAAAAAGAGCAAGAAAAACCGGACGAATTTTTTGAAATTCAAATTTCAAAAGAAGATAACGGTCAGTATGTTCTGCTTCCGCAAAATAAAAAGTTTTTTAGAGTTGATTTAATTTTTAATCTTGATAATTTTGTTGATATTCTTGCTTCGTCAAAAATTCTTGAAAAGCCAAAAGGTTCAGAAAGGTTTGCAACTTTGCAACCTGGAAAAATAGAAAATATTTCGGAAATTATGAAACTTTCTGGAATGGAAGAACTTTTGTTAGAGCATTATAAAAATCACAGAGAATCTTTTTCTTAATTTTTAATAGTTAGTTTTAAGAGTGAGCAAAATGGCAGAAAAAAAATTATTATTTATTTTTAATACATCGCAGGAATATATAAAACATATTGGCGAAGACGCAGAAAAATATGCCGCAGAAGAAAGTTTTTTGTTTGAATCAATTTCTAATACTTATATTCCGCTTTTAAAAATGCTTGAAAAATTTGAACACGAATCTTTACCTGTAAAATTTGCTATTGTGCTTACGCCAGTTTTGTGTACTTTGCTAGAAGATTCTGTTATTCAGCAAAAATATGTTGATTGGCTAGATAAAAAAATTGAATTTGGAAAAAAAGAATTAGAGCGCGTTTCTGGAAATAGTGCTTTGTCTGACGCTGTTTCGCTTTGTTTGGAAAAAGCGGAAAACGATAAAAATGATTTTGAAGCGTTTGGAAGAAGACTTGTAAAGCGTTTTGCAGAATTTCAGAAAAAAAATTATGTTGAAATTCTTGCGACTTGCGCTACTGACATTTTTTTGCCTTATTATAACGATATTCCAGAAATTTTAAATGCTCAGGTAGAAGCAGGAATTTTTGCTTATAGAAGTTTTTTTGGTAACGTTCCAGAAGGTTTTTGGCTTCCTGAACTTGGTTATTACGATGGAATAGAAAGAGTTTTACGTTCTTATGGCGTAAATTATACAGTTGTTGATTCAAAAAGTTTTCTTTTTAGCGAAATTGAACCAAAAAAAGGAATATTTGGTCCAGCAAGATTTGCTAATGCTTTAGTTGTTTTTGGAAAAGAACCTTTTAGTGATAAAGAAATTTTTGGTTCTGAAGGTTATGCAAAAAATTCTGTTTATCGTTCAGAAAATAGAGATGTTATTTTTTCTTTGCCGTCTGATAAAATAGAATCTTTTGTAAAAGAAGGAACGGCTCGCTATTCTGTTGGTTACAAATATTGGACAAAAGCAAGCGATTCTGAAGAAGAAGTTATAAATCCGCTAGAAACAGAAAATGTTTATTCTAAAGGAAACGCAATGCGTCAATGTATTTTAGATGCTAGCGATTTTGTAAATAAAAAGTGCGAAAAGTTGGCTAAAGCGGAAAAACTTCTTTCTGATTCAAAAAATGTTTCTATGGTTATTACTTTAAATGTTACGAAACTTAGCGAAAATTGGTCAGAAAGTGTAGATTGGATAGAGCAAGTTTTTAGAAAAATTTGCGAAACAGATGTTCAGTTGGAAATTCCTAAAAATTTAGCAAAAGAGCCGTTTGAACTTCAGCGAATTTCGCCTTGTTACGGTTCTTCTAGTGGCGTTGGCTACGGCGAAGATTTGCTTTCTAGCAAAAACAACTGGATGATGCGTTATGTGCGAAAAGCGTCGGAAAGAATGGTTGATCTTTCGGATAGATTTCCTACAGATACAGGCTTAAAAGCGCGGCTTCTTAATTTAGGAGCAAAAGAACTTATGTTTGCGCAAAGTTCTGGTTGGGCAAAAATGATTCATAATGGCATTTTTCCTGAATATGCCGCAATGCGATTTAAGCAAAGTATTAATGATTTTACTTCTGTTTTTGACGCTTTGGGTTCTAATACTGTAAGTACAGAATGGCTTACAAAACTAGAAGCGCAACACCAGATTTTTCCTTGGATGAACTACAGAATTTTTAGCAAAAAGTGTTAGATTTTTTTAGTA
>CAZJOU010000022.1:0-17175 GCA_964547685.1 uncultured Treponema sp.
AAAGCGCAACTGCCGACCACAACAAAAAAGAAGCAGTTGTAAAACTTACAAAAGACGTTCCAGATTCTGAATTTGAAAAAGCAATTACAGACGCTGGATACACTTTTGTAAAGTAAAATTGTCCGTCATTGCGAGTAAGAAAAAAGTTTAATTATTTTTTTTAATTTTCTATTGAAACATTTTATTTTTGTAAATAAACTATTGTTGTTCAAAGACGAACATCCTTTGGGATGTTCGTCTTTTTTTATGATTTTGCAAATTTGCAATATTGGAGGATTTATGCGATTAACTCCGAGAGAAAATGAAAAATTACTTTTAAGTTACTCAGGTTTTCTTGCTCATCAACGAAAAGAGCGTGGCTTAAAATTAAATTATGTAGAAGCGGTTGCATATATTTCGTATGAACTTATGGAAGCGGCTCGCGATGGAAAAACTGTTACAGAACTTATGAGTGAAGGTGCTAAACTTCTTAGTTCAAAAGATGTTATGGAAGGAGTTTCTTCTATGGTTCACGAAGTTCAAGTTGAATGTACGTTTCCAGATGGAACAAAACTTGTAACTGTCCACAATCCAATAAAAGAAGTGTAGATTCTTCGCTACGCTCAGAATGACGGTTGCGCGCTTAGAATGACGACTGCGCTTAGAATAACAATTAATTTGGAGGCGTAAATGAATATTGGCGAAATAATTTCCTGTAATAAAGAAATTGAACTTAATGCGGGACGAAAAACTATAACAATGAAAGTTACAAATGTTGGTGATAGACCAATTCAAGTTGGAAGTCATTTTCATTTTTTTGAAGTAAATAAACTTTTAAAATTTGAAAGAAACCTTGCTTTTGGTTTTAGACTAGATATTCCAAGCGGAATGAGTGTTCGCTTTGAACCAGGAGAAACAAAAACTGTTCAGCTTTGCGAATTTGGCGGTAAAAAACGCATATTTGGATTGAACAATTTAACTTTAGGACAAGCGGAAGAATCAAATAAAGGCGTTTCTTTAGAAAGAGCAAAAGAAAGAGGTTTTTATGAATAAAATTGATGGAAAAAAATATGTTGCAATGTATGGTCCAACAACAGGAGATAAAATTAGACTTGCAGATACAAATCTTGTAATTCAAATTGAAAAAGATTTTACTCATTATGGCGATGAAATAAAATTTGGCGGCGGAAAAACAATTCGCGATGGAATGGGGCAATCTGTAAACACAACTAACAAAACTGGAGATTTAGATTTAGTTATTACAAACTGTGTAATTCTTGACTATACAGGAATTTATAAAGCCGACATTGGAATAAAAGACGGAAAAATTGCAGAAATTGGAAAGGCTGGAAATCCAGATACAATGGACGGAGTTACACCCGGAATGACAGTTGGCGCTTCCACAGAAGCATTAGCAGGCGAAGGCTTAGTTGTAACCGCTGGTGGAATTGACACTCATATTCATTTTATTTCGCCAGAACAAGTAGATACCGCACTTGCAAGCGGTATTACAACAATGATTGGTGGTGGAACTGGTCCTGCCGACGGTACAAACGCAACAACGTGTACGCCTGGTCCATGGAATCTTGCAATGATGTTAAAAGCAGCAGAAGCATTTCCTATGAATATTGGTTATTTAGGAAAAGGAAATTGCGGTTCAACAGAATCTCTTGAAGAGCAAATAAAAGCGGGTGCTTGTGGATTAAAAATTCACGAAGATTGGGGAGCAACTCCAGCCGTTATAGACGCATCTTTAAGAGTTGCAGACAAATACGATGTTCAAGTTTGTATTCACACAGATACATTAAACGAAGCGGGCTGTGTAGAAGACACTTTAGCGGCAATTGCTGGTCGAACAATTCACACTTATCACACAGAAGGTGCAGGTGGTGGACACGCCCCAGATATTCTAAAAGTTGTAGAAGCACAAAATGTTTTACCCGCTTCCACAAATCCAACTATGCCATTTACGCAAAACACACTTGATGAACATCTTGATATGCTTATGGTTTGTCATCACCTTGATAGTAAAATTCCAGAAGATGTTGCTTTTGCAGATAGCAGAATTAGACCAGAAACAATTGCGGCAGAAGATGTACTTCACGATATGGGAGCACTTAGCATTATGAGTTCTGATAGTCAAGCAATGGGACGAGTTGGCGAAGTTATTACAAGAACTTGGCAAACTGCACATAAAATGAAAGAAGAACGTGGTCGTCTTACAGAGGAAAATGGCGAAAACGATAATTTTAGAGCAAAACGCTACGTTTCTAAATACACAATAAACCCTGCGATTGCTCAAGGAATTAGCGATTATGTTGGTTCAATTGAAGTAGGAAAAATTGCAGACTTGGTTTTATGGAATCCTGCATTTTTTGGTGCAAAACCAGATATTATTATAAAAGGCGGTGCAATTATTATGAGCAAGATGGGCGATTCTAATGCTTCTATTCCAACTTGCCAGCCAATAACGTACCGACATATGTTTGGTTTTTACGGAAAAGCATTGCCATTTACTTGTGCAACTTTTATGAGCCAAATTGCACTTGACGAAAATATTCCAGAAAAACTTGGGCTAGAACGAAAATGTCTTGCTGTAAAAAAATGTCGTTCTATTGGCAAAAAAGATATGAAATTTAATGATTTAACGCCAAAAATTACAATTGATTCAGAAACGTATAAAGTAACGGCTAACGGAAACTTAATTACAAGTAAACCTGCAAAATCGCTACCTCTTACGCAATTATATTATATGTTTTAGGAAAAGATTAACTAGGAGAAAACGCTATGCTTTGCGAAAAAATTTTAGGAAAACTTTCTGATTCTGAGTTTTCTGAAAAAAAAGTTGATTATGTTGATATAGAATGGCACGAAACTTACAACAAACTTTTGCGAAAAAAAAGCCGTGAAGGTCGCGACATTGCAATTAGTCTTGGTGATGAAATTTTAAAAATCGGAATGAAACCTGGCGACGTTCTTGGAGTTGACGGAGAAACTGTAATTGCAGTTGATGTTCCACCAGTGGAAATAATTTCTGCAACAGTAAAAGAACCCAGTGCATTTAACTTTGCTAAAATCGGGTACGAAATTGGAAACTGTCACGCTCCCCTTTTTGCCGGAAAAAAAGAAAATGAATTTATTACAATTTATAACGAGCCAATGAATCATCTTCTGAGTCATTTGAAATTTGTAAAAACTGAAATCCGTACAGAAAAACTTGATTTTTCAAACCAGATTTCAACGATTGTCGGTCACGGTCATCACCATCACGATGAGACACACCATCACGATGAAACACATCATCACGAATAAAATGACAAACAGTTATTTTGAACTTTTACAATTAAATGATGCAACATTCCCCATTGGAAGTTATGCTTTTTCTTGGGGATTAGAAACATTTGTTCAACAAGAAATTATTTTTAACGCACAAAGTGCAGAACAATATATAAAAAGCGAACTTGAACAAAGTTTTTTGTATAGCGAACTTTTAACTGCACGTTTTGCATACGAAAATTGTAATTGCGAAAAAAAATTACAATTTTTAGATAAATTATACGGAGCAAGTAAAGCACCATTTGAACTTAGAGAAGGAAGCAAAAAATTAGCGACACGATTTTTAAAATTAACAGAAACTTTTGGTAAAATAAATAATAAGGCAATGTATTTTCCAGTTGCATACGGTTCTTACTGTGGAAAAAATAAATTTCCATTAAAAGAATCACTTTCGGCTTTTACATATAGTCAAACAAGTGCAAAAATTACGACTGCTGTAAAACTTGTTCCTTTAAGCCAAACTGATGGTCAAAAAATTCTTTTTTCGCTAATAAAAGAATTTCCTACCATTATAAAAGCTTGCCTTACACTAAAAAAAAGCGATTTATGTCGTTCTGTTCCAGGAATAGACATAAGAGCTATGCAACACGAATTTCTTTACACGCGATTATACAGTAATTAGCGAAAAAAACTAGGAGGCATCTATGCGATTTACAAAAATAGGAGTTGCAGGTCCAGTTGGTTCTGGAAAAACTGCATTAGTAGAAGCTCTTACAAGACGACTTGCAGAAAAATATTCAATCGGAGTAATAACAAACGATATTTATACAAAAGAAGATGCAGAATTTTTAACAGCACATTCAGTTCTTCCGCCAGAAAGAATTATTGGTGTAGAAACTGGTGGTTGCCCACATACTGCAATTCGCGAAGACGCTTCTATGAATCTTGAAGCTGTAGATGAATTACGTCGCCGATTTCCAGATGTTGAACTTATTTTTATTGAATCTGGTGGTGATAATTTAAGCGCAACTTTTAGCCCAGAACTTGTAGATGCAACTATTTTTGTAATCGACGTTGCTGAAGGTGATAAAATTCCGCGCAAAGGTGGTCCTGGAATTATGAGAAGCAATTTGTTAGTAATAAATAAAATTGATTTAGCACCGCTTGTTGGTGCAAATCTTGAAGTAATGGCTCGCGATTCAAAAAAAATGCGTGGCGAAAGACCCTTTGTTTTTACAAATATACGAAGTGGCGAAGGCGTGGACAAAGTAATTGAATTTTTGAATCACGATGTTTTCTTTGAGGATTTGAAATAAAAGATTATTGGGCGATTTCGACAAGTTCAATCAATGCCCCGATAATGACACACTACTTAAAATGAATCAATTTGGAAAACTATCTGAATTAAAAATAATCGTCGCAAAAAATAGTAAAGGCAAAACTTTTATAAAAGACAGTTTTTTTACTTCTCCATTTAAAATTATGAAGCCGTTTGAACGAAAAGATGGTGGAATTACTGTTTTTCAACAAAGTGCTAGTGCTGGAATTATGGCTGGAGATGAGCAAGAACACAAATTTACTATAAAAAAAGGTGCAACACTAGAAATTGTAAGCCAATCTTTTGAAAAAATTTTTAAAATGGACGATAAAAACTTTGCACAACGAAAAATTTTTGCAAAAGTAGAACAAAACGGAACATTTATTTTTTCGCCACTTCCGTGCATTCCGTTTGCTGGTAGTGATTTTTCTAATTACACAAAAATTTATCTTTCTGATTCTTCTAGTCGTTTAATTTACAAAGATTGTATTTCTGCAGGAAGAATTGCAAGTGGAGAACTTTTTGATTTTAGAAAATATCATAATTTAGTAGAAATTTTTAGCGAAAAAAAATTAATTTATCGCGATAACTCTTATTTTTTAGGTAGCGATTGTGAAAATATTCCTAAAAACAAAGAAAAATTAAAAAGTCCTTGTGCATTTGGCTCTTATTCACATTTAGGTTCAATGATAATTTTTAACTACAATATTCCTATTTTAGATATTCAAAAGAAACTAGGAATTGAAGAAAAACTTTTATACACAAAGGAAAATATAGAAAATCAGAAAAAAACGTCTTCCGCTTTAATTGGTGTAACTAAAACAGAAAAAGACGGAATTGCAATAAAAGTGTTAGCAAATAGCGCAGAAGAAGTTCAAAATATTTTTGAAAAAGTCCGCAAGATTTGCTAACCCCCTAATTACTCTTTTAGCGTTTTACGTAAAATTCCTTTTGGGTCAGAAACAAGTAGACGAACAAGCCAAATCACAAGTCCGAACGCCACAACCGAAAGTCCTAAAAAAGAATCATTTATCATATCTTCAAGTGCAGGAGTAAAATATTCAGCTTTAAGCTCTGCATACTCAAAAATTGCGTCAACAAACCACATAATTGACGCACCCCAATACAAGAGACACAAAGTTCCAAGCCTCATGCTATCATCTTTTCGGTTGTACCATTTTACAGTCGCAATGACCGCAGCAAAAACTGTAATCAATAATGTCATTTTTTTCTCCAAATTATTTATCAAAAATTATGCCTGAGCCGCAAGCCCGCCAGACTTTTTTTCAGGACGTTTCACAACACAGTCAGCAATTTTACACATTACTGCCCATACAACAGTGACCAGCACCGCCATTCCAACTCCAATCGTTGCCATCTCGTGAAACATAGCGGCGGCATCTGACGGGTCAGACATCGCAGTTAAAAATGGAAACCACGGCACAACTTCACCATGCCAGACGTGCTCAAAAGCAAGAAGAACGGCTCCGCCCCAAAGCATATTCCTAAGCCACTTGAGTTTTTTTGTGAAAGGAATTTTCACTTCGGTTGATTCACTAGCCTTGCTCACAACATCTTTTGTAAGCCTTTTCTCTGCAACTTTTTCAACCACAGTCACAACAATAGCTTCTGCCGTTGAAACTAAAAAACAAGCCATAATAGCCTCCTTTATAATTTATATTTTTAACCAATTGACATCTTACTTTGAATCAATGTAGCATCCGCATCTTTTGTAAGACCTTGTAACACAATTTCACCTTTATCCATTACATAATATCTATTTGAAACTCCAAGTACAAAATCAAGATATTGTTCAACAATTAAAACTGTAATTCCAAGTTGCTTATTAACCTTTTCTATTGCAGACGCAATATCTTCTATTATGCTAGGTTGAATTCCTTCTGTTGGTTCATCAAGTATTAAAAGTTTAGGATGACTTACTAGAGCGCGAGCAATTGCAAGTTGTTGTTGCTGACCACCAGAAAGATTTCCGCCTTTTCTATGCAAAAAATCTTTAATAATTGGAAAAAGTTCAAAAATTTCTTCACTAATCTTTCCCTTTCCACCGTTTACTTGCAAACCTAATTCCAAATTTTCTTGAACTGTAAGTTGAGGAAAAATATCTCGACCTTGCGGAACATAACCAATTCCCATTGCCGCTCGTTCATAAGTTTTCTTTTTTATAATTTCTTCACCTGCAAGTTTTATACTTCCACTTGGAGTTTTTACAAGTCCCATAATTGATTTTAATGTTGTACTTTTTCCTACTCCATTTCTTCCTATTAAGCAAACAATTTCTTTATCTTCTACCGAAAACGAAAGATTTGGAATTATATTTGATTCTCCGTAATATGCAGACAAATTAGTTATTTCAAGCATTTTCAACTCCTTACATTCCGCTCTTTCTAAATTTTCCACGTCCTAAATAAACAGCCTTAACTTTTTCATCTGCAAGACATTCATTAGGAGTTCCTTCTACAAGAATTCGTCCTTCGTGCATAACAGTAACTGTATCTGCAAATTTTCTAACAAATTCCATATCGTGTTCTACAACAACAACTGCATATTTTTTTGCAATATTTTTTATTATCATTCCAGTACGCTCTGTTTCTGGCTTACCCATTCCAGCAACAGGTTCGTCAAGTAACAAAACAGACGGTTCTTGAACTAAAAGCATTGCAATTTCAAGCCATTGTTTTTGTCCATGACTTAAACTACTAGCCTTTTCGTCTTTTTTTTCAATCAAATCTACAGAAGAAAGAACTTCATCAATTAGTTTTTTTTGATTTTCTGTTGCCTTAAAAAATAACGAAGCAAAAACGCCTTTTTTACCTTTTAGCGAAAGTTCCATATTTTCATAAATTGTAAGACTTTGAAAAACGCTAGGTGCTTGAAATTTTCGACCAAAACCAAGATTCATAATTTCAAATTCTCGCATTTTTGTAAGGTCAATATACACACCCTTATCTGCAACTAAAGGGTCACCATGAAAAATTACGCTTCCTTCGCTTGGTTTTGTTTTTCCGCAAATTATATCAAGCATTGTAGTCTTTCCTGCACCATTTGGTCCAATAAAAAAATGAACTTCATGCGGAAAAATTTCTGTAGAAACATCATTTACAGCTTTAAAACCATCAAATTCTACTGAAATATGATTTATCGAAACTACCGGCGGAATTTTATATTCTTTTGGCTTTTCAATAACATAACCTTCATTATGAAGAGGAAGTTTTATTGGTCCTTCTGGAGTAAACGCATCTATTATTGTTTTTTTTAAATTCATGCTGTAACCTCACTTGAAATTTTCTTGTTGTTAGTAATTTTCTTAAAAATCCAATTTTTAAAATCTAAAAATACACCTGTAAGCCCACGAGGAAGAAAAATTACAACAACTACAAACAATAACCCAATAAAATATGACCAAATTTCTGGAAAATTTTCGCTAACCAAAGTTTTACACAAATTTACAAGAAATGCGCCAACGACAGCACCAATCAACGTACCACGACCACCAACTGCAACCCAAATTGCCATATCAATAGAATTTGAAATGCTCATTTCACTAGGACTAATAATTCCGCTAAAAGGAACAAAAAGTGCCCCCGCAATGCCGCAAATTAAAGCACTTAGCGCATATACAAAAGTTTTGTACTGAGCAACATAATAGCCAGAAAATCTTGCACGATTTTCTCCATCGCGAATGGCAACTAAAACGCGCCCACATTTGCTTTTTAAAATACTGCTTAATAGCAAATACGTAAAAACCATAAAGAGTAGCGCAATATAATACCAAATATATTTTGTAGATTTTGCATAAAGAGAAAGACCAAATACTTTTGTAAAATCTGTAAGTCCGTTTGTACCACCAGTATATTGCTGAAGTCCAATAAATAATGTTACAAAAACTAACGCCAATGCTTGACTTAAAATAGAAAAATAAACACCTTTAATTCTATTTGTAAAAGTTAAAAATCCTAAAATTAATGCAAGACAAGCAGGAATTAGCATAACCATTAAAATTGTCGCTGGAGCAGATTTATAAATTTCCCAAAACCATGGAAGAGTCGTTCTTCCAGACCAACTCATAAAATCAGGAAGGTTATTTCCGCTTGCAACCAATTTTAAGTACATACCAAAAGCATAACCGCCAAGCCCAAAGAACACACCATGACCAAGACTTAAAATTCCAGTATAGCCCCAAATTAAATCTAAAGCCATTGCAACAATTGCGTATGTAATATATTTTCCAACAAGACTTACTCTAAAAGGCGAAATGAAAAGTGGAAGCAATGCAATAATAAAAACAATAATTGTAAATGCAAAATTTTTGCCTTTTTGATTAAGTCCGTCTATTGTATTTGCATTTCCTGCAGAAACAGTTTTAAATAAATTTGAAAAATCTAGTTTCATATTTACTCCTACTCATCCAACGCTCTACTATGAATTACGAATAAACCTTGAGGCTTTTTCTGAAGGAACAAAATAACTAAAATAAGAACTATTGCTTTTGCAATATTTGCGCTTGTTCCAGCCTGAATAATAGAATTGCTCATTCCTATTAAAAGCGCTCCTGCGACGCTTCCAGCAAGTCGACCTACGCCACCAAGAACAACAACCATAAAAGTATCTACGATATAGTTTTGTCCTAACGAAGGGCCAACTGAACCTAAAAGACACAATGCACAACCCGCAACGCCCGCAAGTCCTGAACCTAGCGCAAAAGTATATGAATCAATTTTATTCGTACGAATTCCAAGACATTGCGCCATTGCACGATTTTGCATTGTTGCTCTAACTTTTTTTCCATATCCAGTTTTGTACATAAGAATGTACATACAAAGCATACAAAAAATTACAAGAGCAATAATAAAAAGCCTTTTATACGTCATTACAAGACCACTAGAAGTTTCACTTGCAAACAAAGTTATATTTCCATTTAAAAAAGATGGTGCAGAAACATTTACATTAGGTGCTCCAAAAATTGTACGAGCAAGTTGCTGCAATATAAGCGAAATTCCCCAAGTTGCAAGTAAGGAGTCCGTTTCGCGTCCATAAAGACGACGAATTACAAAACGTTCTAACAAAAGACCAAAAACAAATGAAACAAAAAAACTAAATACAATAGCAATTGGAAAATATATGTCAAACGCGGATTTTGGAATAAATCTTATAAAAAAATTCTGAACAAGGTACGTTGTGTACGCACCAATCATAATAAACTCACCGTGAGCCATATTTATTACACGCATAAGCCCAAAAGTTATAGAAAGTCCAAGAGCTGCAAGTAATAAAATTGAACTAAGACTTATTCCATTAAATAGTATAGTAAGAATCGAAGTCATATATTTTCCTTTTTTATTTTAAATGATGGTAGGGGGGAAGTCTCCCCCACGGTTGCACTTCGTTGCAACCTACCCTCTCTGCGGGCTCAAACGCCGCCCGCAACGCCTGCTTAAAGACCTTTAGCCCAAGAATATGTTGTAAGATAAGGATCTGGTTTTACCGCACTTCCAGTAGAACTAACTTCGTCAATTAAACCTTCTGCATTAACTTTTCCAATTCTAACTGGTTTATACAAATGCTGATTATCGCCATCTAAAGTTACAGTTCCTTCTGGTGCAGCAAATGTAAGCCCTTTTGCTGCTTCGCGAACTTTTTCAACATCAAAAGAACCTGCTTTTTCTGCTGCTTTTGCCCACATATAAACACCAATATAACCTGCTTCAATTGGGTCATCTGTTACACGTTTTGCACCATAAGCCGCCTTGTAATCTTTTACAAATTTTTCATTTTCTGGAGTTTTTGTTGTTTCATAATAGTTCCAAGCAACATAATGACCTTTTAGATTGTCAATTCCAACACCGCCAACTTCTTCTTCTGCAATAGAAAAACTCATAACTGGACAATTTGCAGAAGTTAAACCCGCATCTGTAAGTTGCTTAAAAAAAGCAACATTTGAATCGCCATTTAACGTATTGATTACACAATCAGGTTTTGCAGCAGCAATTTTAGAAACGATTGTTGCATAATCAGTATGTCCCATTGGAGTATATTCTTCACCAGCACATGCGCCACCAAGATAAGCAAGTTGTGCTTTTATAATTTTATTTGCGGTTCTAGGGAACACATAATCAGAACCAACAAGAAAAATATTTTTTCCAAAATTTTTAACACAAAAATCTACTGCAGGAACTGCTTGCTGATTTGGAGCTGCCCCCATATACATAATATTTGGTGACATTTCCATTCCCTCATACTGAACAGGATACCAAAGCAAAGCACCAGTTTCTTCTACAACAGGTTTTACCGCTTTACGAGAAGCCGAAGTCCAACAACCAAAGATAGTTGCAACTTTATCATTTTGAATAAGTTTTCTTGCTTTTTCTGCAAAAATTTGTGGTTCAGAAGCACCATCTTCTTGAACTGCAACAATTTTTTTTCCAAGAACACCACCAGCAGCATTTATTTCGTTAATTGCAAGAATTTCTGCATCTCTAACCGATGTTTCAGAAATAGCCATTGTTCCACTAAGAGAATGAAGAATTCCAACTTTTACTGTTGTTTCAGAATCTTTTTTAGAACAACTTAAAAACGAAATTGTAGCCAAAGCCACACAAACAAAAAAAACATTTTTTTTCATAACGACACCTCGTTTTTTAGAATAAAACAAAAAAAGGCGTCAAAGATTCGTTTTTTTAGAATCTTTGACGCCTTCGTCTTGATTACGGATATATAAAAACTAATTTAAAATTTAGTCAATCATTTTTTTGTTTTTTTATTAAAAATTTTAGTTTTTTTTCTTACAATTTATTTTCAAAAACTATTGACATTTTTTTGTCATTCCGAACTTGATAGCCTTCGGCGACCTTCGGTACGGAATCTATAATTATAGAATTATTCTTATTTTAATATTTATTCGAATCTTTTTTGTTGATTACGATTTTTACATCTTCGCCTGTGTATTTGTGAATTGTCCAAGTTGCAAGCGAACCTTTTTCACTAACTTCCATTGTGCTGCCCTTTCCGCCGATGTCTGCACCTAAAAAGAAACTGATTGCGTTTTTTGGACACGCTTTTATGCAAGAAGTGCAACCCCAGCAGTCGCGAACGTGTTTTATAATTGCAACTTTTTTAGCGTTTTTGTCATTATCGGGCTTGACCCGATAATCTATCTTTATCAAATTTCCCGGGCAAACTTCCACGCAGGAAGCGCAGCCAATACATTTTTCTTCGTTTATTTTAATGCTCATTTTCGCTTCCTCCTATTTCAAATTCCTAAAAATTATTTTAACATTTCCGTTTTCGTCCATTACGGAGTTTACGTATTTTTCAAAATCTTTTGATTGGTTTGGAAAGTCTGCGTTTTCGCCAAAACTGTGCCAACGCGTTTCTTTTCGGGCAAGCAAATGTTCAATTAAAACGCGGCAAACAATTAAACGTTCGCGGATTTCGTAAATCCTAAGCAAATCGTCCATATCTTCTGCGTGCAAAACCTGCAAAGTGTTGTAAAGGTCAGCGATTTTTTCTTTTGCAATCTTTAAGCGCTCTTCGTTATAAATGTAGTCAGTTTTTATTCCGCCCGCATATTCGTCCATAACTTTTTGCATTGCTTCTTCCAATTGTTCGATTGTAAGTTCAGTTGAAGAATTGGTTAGAAAATGCTTGTAAGTTGTGAACGGGGTTTTAGGGGCATTGCCCCTAGGCGAATGGGGTGTCGGCGCAACGAAGTGCGACGCAGGGGAAAGACTTTTCCCCTCCTCATTCCTCATTCCTAATTCCTCATTCATATCTTGCATAATCGTTTCTGCGGCAATTTCGCCTTCGGCTAGTGCGCCTGTTACGTATTTTTGAGGAGCACCGCCTGCAACGTCGCCTGCGGCATAAAGTCCGCGTAAAGTTGTGCGACGACCGTCGTCAATCCAGAAACCGCTTGCTGTGTGGCCGCCAACAATGTATGGTTCAGTTCCTTCGATTTCTACATTTTGTTCAGCTGGTCCTTTCCCGTTTTCTATCCATTTTAAAGTTTGGCTTGGCGCCATATTTAAGTACGCTTTGTACAAGTCTTGCTCTGCATCTAGTGAAATGCCTTTTGTTTCTAGGTAGCACGGACCGTTTCCTTCGCGGTTTTCTTCTACAGTTCCCCAGCAACGTTCGCTTGTTTTTAAGCCATATTTTGTTTCGTAAACTTCGCCTTTTGCGTTTACTTGCTTTGCGTGAACTCCTTGCGCGATTGTTCCGGTTGGCGCGATTGTGTCTTTGCAGCGAAGAGCAATAAAGCGCATTTCAAAAGTTGTCATTTCTGCTCCGGCTAAAATGCCCATTGCGTAACCTGCTCCAGTGTTAAACGGCGGATACCACATTTTGTGCCTAGAAAATCCCGGATTGTTTGGTTTGTAAAGGCCAGCTGCTCCGCCAGTTGTAATTAAAACAACTTTTGCGGAAAAATCGTAAAAGATTGGCTCGTTTACAGAAAAACCGAATGCACCGGTAACTTTCGGTGATTGAGCAATGTCGAAATCACCAGTTTTCGTAGATTTTGCAGATGAGTACAGCTTTTTTTTGTTTC
The DNA here is from genome assembly GCA_964547685.1 of uncultured Treponema sp. Taxonomy (GTDB): domain Bacteria; phylum Spirochaetota; class Spirochaetia; order Treponematales; family Treponemataceae; genus Treponema_D. Next base: position 13,140 of record CAZJOU010000022.1, read on the forward strand.
CTTGTGGTTTCGATACGCTATCGCTACTCAACCACCGCTGTACTTTTAAATCTGTTACATTTACGTGATTCAACACCTGAATATTTTTGTGCTGCTTCACGCCTTCGGCAAGAATTGGCTTTATGTTTTCGCCGTTAATTTTTAGGTTTCGCCAGCCGCGGCTTACGTAATTTCCGTTTTCGTCTTTAAGAATTACAAGTCCGCGTTTTTCCATATCGGCGGTAACTTCGTTTACACGCTGGCAGAGCGACAAAAGCAGGTCGCTTCGCACAATTCCGTTAGCGTCATTTTTTGCGTATTCAACATAATCTTCGGGAACGTGCCCTTTTGTAATGTAGCAGTTAAGCGCATTTACGCCCGCCGCAAGACAACCGCTTCGCTTAATGTTTGCTTTTTCTGCGATAACAATTTTTAAGTTCGGGTCGCTTTCCGCAAGTTTGATTGCGGCATACGAGCCGGCAGTTCCTCCGCCAATGATTAAGATGTCGCTTGTGATTTGTTTGGTTTGGTAGTTTGTCATAAGGTTATACCTCAAATTAAAGCATCTCCTCGTAATAAGATTTTACTTCTGAATATTTTAAAGGTTTTCTAAGATTCTTCTTTCTCCAAGACAAAACTTGATTTGATGGAATCATAACCAAATAATCATTTTTATCTTTTGTACAAGTAAGATCTGCAAACATTTTTGTATCATCATAATTAGTTGAAAAAGGTTCTTTGTATGTCTTTCTGAATTCGACTGTATATATTGCAAAATCAATCATAATTAGCAAAACACTATCAAGTCCGTTACGACCTCCAGCTTGAATAAGTAAATGTTGTTTATCATTTGATGCATATACATAGTCTGGCGATATAAACAGAGAGTGCAAATAATTTTTTACAGACATAGGAAGATAATCTGGATTATCTTCGCAATTTATAAATTTCAGATTTAACATATTTGCATAAGTTTGTGCATATATACACTGATTTATAACCGACTTTACATTTTTGAGAGATTTATAATCTTTGCGTATTCTGTATTCTAAAGCAGGACAGATTTGTTTTAGATAATCAAAATTAGAATCTTCATATTGAGAAATCTTATTGTAAATTTCTTTGCGTTGTTCATTTCTCAAAATAATTTTTGTTGGTTTAACGCTATAAAACTCATTCATTAACACTCGTTGTTCTCTTGGTAAAGGGATTGTTTCTTGTTCATTCATTATTTACTCCCAATAAAAATACTATGCTATTAAAGCATATTAAAAATCTTCACTAATTATTTTTTCTCCAAAATATGCAGATATTCCACCGTTGAATCAGCCTTGTTAAAACGGTTTGAATCCGCCTTGAATCGCTGATAACCGGTCTCGGCAAAATCATAATGTCCGTATTTCTGCATAATTTTTTTCACATCGTCAACGCTCATTAAGCCTTCGTTATTATATGAAAGAAAAATATATTTGAAATCAGCATTTTTGATGAGATTTTCAAATTCGGCTTTGACAGTTGAAGCAGAGCAATATTTTGAACGTGAATACTTACGAAGTCCAGTTTTCCCCTGCGGAATAAAAGGCTTGTATTCCGCAATTGTGTTCAAAAGATGATAGTTTGCTCCGTATTGTCGCGAATTGTAAGGTGGGTCAAGATACAAAATATCGCCAGAAATTTTTTTGATAAGCTCGTTTGCATCGCAGTTGTAAACTTCGTGTTCGTTCTCGTTCAGCTCAAAATTCGCTGGCTCCAAAACCATTTTTTTCTGGGCAGATTTTTTTAGATTTTTCAAATATGCGCCGTAAACGCTCGCCGTATTCGCAACTTTGTCTGCACTTTCAAGCAAACTTGTAAGCAGGAAAAAATACAAGTTTGAAGAAATTAAGTTTTCGTTCTTCCAGTTTTCAATTTGCGTTCTTACAGAATCGATTTTCTCGCCATTTTCATCAGAAAAATACTGACGCTCGCCACTTCCGCCCAAGCAATAATTTTTAAAAATGAATCCGTCGTTTTTAAGCGGAAGTGCGTTCAATTCTTGCAAAAATTCGTCTTTATTTTCAATTTCACGGTGATTTTCGATGTAGTTTTTGTTAAGAACATAACTGTAATATTCAATGTCGTTTGAAATCACTTTTTTCACAGACGTTTTAAAAGTGCGTCCGACAATTCCAGTTCCTGCAAAAATATCACAGAAAGTTTTTTGAGAAAGGTCAGAACCGCAAACTGATTTTATTGTTTCCGGCAAGAAATGCTGGCAAAGTTTAAGTTTAGAGCCGATGTAGTTCATTCTTCGTCTGCTCCATATAATTTATTCATAATAAATTCTGTTGTATGTTCTGAAGCTTCTTTTATAATTCTTTTAACAGATTCTTTTCTGTATTCAACTGGATCATATTGATAGCAGCCAACGCAACCTAAATCTTCTGTGTAATTTTCATCACCCTTGTAAAATGAATATGGATTTCCTTTTAAATTTTTTGCATCCCAGCGTTTATCAGTTTTCTTACATTCTTTACAAAATTGTCGCTTTGCATCGTTTGCAGCTTTGCACAAAGGTTGGAAATCTTCAAGTTTTTGAGTTTTTGGGTCAGAAACTCGCCAGTCATCTTTTCTTCCGTCTTTGTGGTCAATTTCAATTTTTGTGTTTTCAGAAGTTCCACGAACGCCAAGCATTACGCAGTTTTTGTCTTTGTAAAAATCTTTTATGTCTTTTCTGATTGCCTGGCTGAAAGTTTTTTCCGTTTTAAATCCGTTTAATCTGATTGCGTCAATTGAATTTCCAGAAGTCAAGGATTTGTCAAATTCAACAATGTATTTTTTTTCCAAAGACGAGCTTGCTCTGCACCAGCTTCCGCCGTTTCCGAGCTGCAAATCTTTGTATTCGCCGACAAATTCTGTTGATTTTACCCAACGGCTTTTTCCGTTTCTGTCAGGCTTTGCGAGTTCAATAAATAATTCCGTTTTTGTTTTCTTGTCAGCCATAAACTAAAATTCCTTCTTGAAAACAAAAATATACTCGTGTTTGAACAAATAATAATCGCTCTGCATTGCCCTGTAACGCCAAATTCCTTGCGCACCGATTTTTCCTCGGTTGCCTTCGATATTTTTTACGATAATTCCTTTGAGCTTTGTTTTAAAATTCTGCTTAATTGCGTTCATACAATAAAATCCGAGCGGAACAACTTCCGACTTTTTGTAAACGTCGCCAATTACAACCGCAAAATATTTGCCCTTTTCCAAAAACTGCAATCCGTTTTTTATTGCAAGCGTGAATTTTTCAAGAAATAAATCCAAATCCGAAATCGCGGACAAATCTTCTTTTTTATCAGTGAATTTCACAATGTCCATGTAAGGCGGATGGGCAATCAGAAAATCAACCGACTGCTTTTCGTTTGCTGTCCAAGCCAGGCTTTGCTTCATAACTTCGTTCATTTTCTGAGTGTCGCAAACGTCGCAGTTGTTCACGACAAAATGAATGTTCTGTGTGTCCGCCATTTTTTGATAAATCAAGTCAATCATCGGCTGGTTGATGTCAAATCCAATGTAGTTGCGCCCAAGTTTTTCACATTCAAAAAGCGTCGTTCCGCTTCCGGTAAAAAGTTCCAAAACTGTGTCGCCTTTGTGCGTGTAGCGTTTAACAAGCTGGTACGGAATCTGCGGCACAAAATTTCCGTGATAGTTGTTTTCGTGCTTTCCGCTTGAGTCGCGCTTTTGAATCAGCCAAAGAGAATCAACATTTATGTCAGAATTTTTCCAATCTGTTTCGTCGTTTATCATCTATTTTAGTTTACGTCATTTTTGTGATTTTTGCTACTTAACGAAAAGTTTGATTTTATAGATTCCCGAGAACGCTACCGCTACGCTTCGCGCGCAAGCGGACGAGAGCCTCAATGACCGCCATTTTGAAAACCTTAAAACCAAGACGATGAATCATCTTCAAACAACTTGTTTTCCAGCTGAATCAACTTGCCGTTTTTAATTAAGAAGATTTTGTACAAAAGAACGTGGACTTTTTCGCCTACTTTGATTGGACGCGTTTCTAGGCGACGAGTTGCAA
>CAZJOU010000023.1:0-16761 GCA_964547685.1 uncultured Treponema sp.
TCCCGGCAGATGAATATATTTATATTATAGAAAAAACTATAATTTTGCAATAAGGCAATCAAAAAAATTGAATTTTTTCAAGCTAACGGCACATTCTCAATCTGCACATAAGTTCATTTTTTTGATAAAATTATTTTATGTTTTCTGACACACATTTTCATTTTGAACACACAGTTTCAAGGCTTTTAAGCGAACAAAATACAAACGAAACAGCAAATCTTACTGGAACAGAGATTTTAGAGCAAATGGCAAAACGTAATTGCTTTTTTGGATTAGACATTGGAACAGAAAGTAACGACCTTTTAGAACGACAATCAACTGTTAGTTCTGAAATTTCTAAAATAAAAGATTCTTTTTTAAAAGATAAGGTTCGTAACTTTATTTATTTTTCCGCAGCAATTTGGCCTTCTGTCGACGAAATAAAAAATAGATTTAACAGTATAAAAATCTTAAAAGAACAAATAAAAAAAGCAAGCGAATCTAACGATAACAATATTTTGCACAAAAAAATTATTGCCATTGGCGAATGTGGCTTAGACCATCATTGGAATCCAAGTGGAGCAGACGGAAGAAACGAAAACGACTTTAATACAGAAATGTTCAATGCCGAAAAAGAACTTTTTGAACTTCAACTAGAATATGCAAAAGAACTTAAACTTCCTGTAATAATTCATTCGCGAGACGCATTTAGCGATACTTTAGATTGCATAAAAAACGTAGGGTACGACAACGGAATAATTCACTGCTATTCTTACGGAGTAGACGAAGCAAAAGCGTTTTTAGAACGTGGCTGGTACATTAGTTTTAGCGGTTCGGTAACTTACACAAAAAAAAGCAAACTTGAACAAATGGAAAATCTTTTGCGTTTAATTCCAGAAGATAGAATTTTATGCGAAACAGATTCGCCTTATCTTGCACCAGTTCCTTTGCGCGGAAAAACAAATACGCCACTTTTTGTTGAACACACTTACGAATACATTGCAAAAGTTCGTGGCACAAGCGCAGAACAACTTTCCGAAACAGTAGATAAAAATATAAAAAGATTATTTTCACTTATCCCCAATGTCGAATTTTAATTGATTCATCAAAATTGTCTGTGCTTCCACAGAAATCCGTTTTTGCTGCACACGGTTGAGGCTGTAAGGAATTTTATCTTACCGGTTGCTACGCAACCTCAGCCCTCAAAGTGTTCGCAAAAGCCGGTTTCTGCTCCGCACAGACAATTTTTATCGGTTTACACTGAAAATTTGATATTTGGTCTATTACTTAAACTATTCAACTTGGCTAAATAAACCGCTCATTTCGCTTCGCCATTCTGGTTTTGAATCTCGGTTTTCCCATTCAATAATTTTTTTAATAGAAAAATGTCTTTGGTCGCGAATATTTTCGTAACTAAGAACTGCAAATCTACCTTGCCCAATATAAGCAATTTTTTCGTTCGGCCCTAAAGATTCACTTCCAGAAACTTGTTCCATAGCACATTCAAAATGAATAGGTTTTCCTGTAGATTTGTCCGCCATTGCGCTTGCCATATCTGTAATTGGCTTTCCACACTTAGGGCAAATAATTTCGCGCTCTTTTAATTCTTTTATTGCTTGTTCTTTTTCTGCATCCGCTTCCGGATTTTCGTACTTTACAAATTGAAATTTACGTTGATTTGTATCTAAACTTTCTTTATTTAAATTTTGAAAAGTTCGGCTACTTCCGCCGTAACTATTATTTTTTTTAGAATCGTTCCAATTTCGGTTTCTATTTCTTGTTCGTCCGTGTCTGTTTCTTTCCATAAAAATTGCTCCCGTTTCGGAGCATTTTTTTACTCGCGAAACATATATTCATCTGGATCTTCAACCAATTTTCTACTAATTACTTGCGCAATCCGCTGAATTGCGTTATTCACGTAATTTTCGTCATGAATTTTTACGCGCAACTCTAAAAGTCGCGCAGGAAGCACGTTTTCTTTTTTGTCCAAAACTAAAGTTTCAACAGCATTTCTTTGTCTAGAAATCATAAATTCTCCGCAAACGCATTTTCTATATGATAAACCGGCGGTAAACCTGGCATATCAACCACAATTACATCAAATCTAATATAGTCGTTACTATATTGTCGATAAATTGCAAGAAAACGTTTAGCGGTTTTAAGAATTCTTTTTTGTTTTCTTTTATCTAAAACGTGCGAAAGAAGTTCCGAATTGCCATTAGGAAGCGTTTTTACTTCCACAAAAACAATAAAACTTTCTTTTTTACAAATTATATCAAGTTCTCCGTAATTTGTCCTAAAATTTCTTTGAATAATTGAATATCCATTCTGAACTAAATATTTAGTGGCTTTTTCTTCGCCATAATTTCCAACTTGTTTATTATTAGAAAAATTATTTTCGCTAGTCAATTTCGTGTCCAGAAGTTAAAAGATATGGAATTTTCCACTGTTGTAAAGCGGCAACATGAAAAGGCTTTGCAGGCTTTTTGGCAGGAAGAAACATATTTTTTCCATCGTCAAAAAAAACTGGTTCAGAAAAACGTATTCCAACGCGAATTTTCTTTACGTCTAATTTTTCCATTTCCATACAAAATAATTTTACAACTTTTTATTTGATTCAACAACAACAGCAAATATTTTTGCAACAATTTCCCAAGTTTCTTCTGGAATTGCGCTTCCAATTTCTTGGAGCGAAAGAATATTTGCGGCTATATCATTTTTTACAACTGGAATTTTATTTTCGTTTGCAATTTTTATAAGTTTTTCTGCAAGAACGCCTTTTGCTTTTGCAGAAATAAATGGCAAATCCGCACTTTTTGGATATTTTAATGTGATTGCAGTAAAATTATTTTTTTTCATACTTCCAACCTTGCAATGCTAATTCCAGAATTATCCGCTAAAAATTCAGAAAATCCTTCTTCAAAATCAATTTGCCCAATTTTTGTTTTTTCATTTTCAAATTGATTTTTTAGATTTTTTAAAATTTCAGCATTTTTAGAAAAATTTGAACAACCAAAATTTAAATACGAAAGATTTTTTCCGTTCAAACCAAATTCAAAAATATATTGTTCGCCGTTTATATAAAAATTTAAAACTGATTTTTCTAGCGTTTTTGAACTATTTTTTATAAAAGCGCAAAAAGAACCATTTCCGCAATTATTTTCGGCAGAAAATTCGAATGGAATTTTTATCCAATTTCCATTTGCTCCGCCAGTTTTTTGTTCAAATCCAAAATGATTAAACAAAGTTAAAATTCCAGGCTGATTTTTTAAGTTTTCCGCGAACTTAAAAATGTTTTCAAAAAATTTTTTTATTGATTGAAAATTTGTTTCACTACTTTTAGATTGATTATTTTGATTATAAGAAAATTCGTTAGAATCGTTGCCGTTATCTAAAATTGCAAGCACTTTTTTTTCGTCCGCAGAAATTCCTTTTTCTTCCATTATAAAAGCCGCATCGGAAGCAGATTTTTGTTTATTTTTAATTTTTTCCGCGATTTTTCGCACTTTTTCAAAAATTTTCTGGTCGTAACGAACGCCAAGTTGCTTCATTTGTAAAAAAGTTGCAATCGAAATATTATCTGGCTTAAGTCCTAAATTTTCTAAAAATTGTTTTTGACTTTCTGTTCCAAGTTTTTCCGCAGAATTTTTTGCATTTTCGCCAGAAGCAATTTTTTGCAAAACTATCTTTCCGTTAGAAAATTTTATTTTTGCAAAAAATTCTGTTCCTTCGTGTAGCGAAATTTCGGATTTTAATAAAATTTTTTGCCCCGCAAAAGACGCTAAATAAGAGTTATTTCCGTTATTTTTTAATATTCGCACATAAACAGAACTGCCCTCTCGCAGCAAACCGTTTACGTTTACATTAGAGAGGGCAGTTGCATGGAATACAGCGTTAGTATTCATTTAAAAGTTATTTCTTTTCTTTTGCTGCAACTTCTGCTGCATGTTCAGCATTGTGTTCTTCTTTAAGAACTTCTTCCTGTGCATGAGCTGCGGCTTCTGCGGCTTTGTTCTGTTCAGAAATGAATGAAGAAACTTTTCCGCCAAGCATTTCCTTAACTTTCTTACCTTTACCAATCTTGTCGCGAAGGTAGTAAAGCTTAGAACGGCGAACTTTACCAGCGCGTACAATTTCTACTTTTACAATTCGTGGGCTGTTTATTGGGAATACGCGTTCAACGCCTACTCCGTAAGATTCCTTACGAACTGTAAATGTTTTTCTAGCGCCTGCATTTTTAATGCAAAGAACAACGCCTTCGTAAACCTGAATTCGTTCTGTTTTACCTTCAATAATTTTAAAGTAAACTTTTACAGTGTCTCCAACCTTAAACTGAGTTGTAAAAGCACGTGTTTGTTTTTCTTCTACCGCTTTAATAAGATCCATTATAAATCTCCTGAGTTAGCAGATTCACGCAACTGTTTGCGCGCCAACTTCTGCTTTTTTTTGCAGTTTTTTATGGCAGTCTGCTCTGTTATTTCCTCAATCATCAATTCTGCTTCTAAAGAAAGTTCGCCATTTTTTCGGGCTTCCCAAATCATATCTGGGCGAAAGCGCAAAGTCTTTTCTATTCGTTTCTTTAGTCGCCACTTCCGAATAAGTTCATGATTTCCAGAAAGCAAAATTTCTGGAACTTTCAAGCCTTTGTACACTTCTGGCCTTGTGTACTGAGGATATTCTAGAAGTCCGCCGCTATGACTTTCTTCGCTAAGCGATTCTTGCGATATTACGCCACCAACTAATCTGTAGATTGCGTCAACCATTACAGTTGCAGCAAGTTCGCCACTGCTCATTACGTAGTCGCCAATAGAAATTTCGTCGTCTACATAATAGTCAATAATTCGCTGGTCAATACCTTCGTAACGTCCGCAAATAAAAACCAGTTCTTTTTCGCGACTTAATTCAATAGCTTTTTTTTGCGTAAAAGGAATTCCCGCCGGAGTTACGTAAATTACGCGTTTTCGGCTTGCTTTTACACTATCCAAAGCTCTTCCAAGTGGTTCAGTCATCATAAGTTGACCAGCACCACCGCCATAAGGAGCGTCATCACATTTCTTGTGCTTATCAAGAGCAAAATCTCTGATGTTCACAAGGTCGTAGGCAATAATTCCCTTTTTTACCGCTTTAGCCATGATTGAGTTTTCAAAAAAAGCTTGCGGAATTTCAGGAAATAAGGTCAGCACAGTAAATTTCACGGAATTACTCCAGAATCCAGAGGTGCATCAGCTGAATAGTCTTGTTTTTTACGTCAATATTGCTAACATAGTTTAAGCTAAAAGGAACTAAAACCTTTCGAACTTTTCCAGAAGTTGTATATTTAACGCTATCTGCAAGAACATTGCAACTCTCGGAGAGAAAAACTTCTAACAAGTAACCTGCTCCGCCTTCCAATACGTCTGTGATTGTTCCAACAATTTCTGTTGGTGCAGTCCCAGCTGCCGCTTCTGAACCGTTCCAAATTAAAGAACAGCCAATTAAATCATTAATGTACCACTCATTTTCGCCAAGCGGATGAGCGTACTTTCGGTCTACAACTAATTCCCAGCCGTTATGCTTTCGCACTTCTTCCGGAGAATCAATTCCAGAAACCTTCATATACAAGGTACCGCAACCTTCTTCTGCAAATTCTACTTTGCATTTTTTATAAGTTGAACCGTGCCTTAAAGTAACTTCTTTTAATGCCGCAATGTGTTCGTAATCACCAGAAGCACTTTCTACTTTAAATTCACCCGTAACTCCGTGCGAGCCACGAATAAAACCAACAACAAGTTGCTCGTTTTCCATTAGCAAATTAATCCAAAATATCTAATGTATAACGCTTTCCGTCTTTTGTAGCAGAAGCGCTAAGAACAGTGCGCATAGCTTTTGCAATACGTCCGTACTTTCCAATCACTTTGCCAATATCACCTTCTGCAACCTTAAGTTGAAGAACCATTCCTCGTTCGCCTTCAGTTTCGTTTACTGAAACCGCAGATGGATCATCGACCAATGATTTTGCAATGTATTCGATCAGGTCTTTTTCCATTTTCGTTTCCTTTTTTAGTTAGAAGACTTTTTTGATTGAATGTTAATCAACTTTTTAACTGTGTTAGAAGGCTGAGCTCCTACACTAATCCAGTATTTTGCGCGGTCAAGATCAATAGAAACCTGTTTTTCTTCTGCTTCAATAGGCATAAAAGTACCGATTTCTTCGATGCAAACGCCATCGCGTGGTTTGCGAGAATCCTGAACTACAACACGGTAGTAAGGACGCTTTTGTGTACCGAATCTTTTAAGTCTGATTTTTACCACTTTATAACCTCCACAGAACTCAATCGAACTGAATCAAGTTCTGAAATTTTAAAATTGCATAATAACTCTTATTGTGAGTATGAATAACTATTTTATTGAATTATAAGATTTTGGTCAATGCGCAAAAGTAAACTGCGCAAAAGTAGACGCAATTTTTACGTTCGACCTTCAAAGCGGGAAAGGAAGTTTTTTGTGCGTTCTTGTTGCGGATTTGCAATAACTTGCATAGGCGAACCTTCTTCTACAATAACGCCGTGATCCATAAAAATTATGTAGTCGCTAATGTCGCGCGCAAAAGCCATTTCGTGCGTTACAACAACCATAGTCATTTTTTCTTTTGCCAAATCTTTTATAACAGAAAGAATTTCACCTGTAAGTTCTGGGTCTAGCGCACTAGTTGGTTCGTCAAAAAGTAAAACTTCTGGTTTTAACGCTAAGGCGCGCGCAATAGAAACTCTCTGTTGCTGACCGCCAGAAAGTTCACACGGATACGAATTTGCTTTTTGCAAAAGTCCCATTCTGTCTAAAAGTTTTAAGGCAGTTTCTTTTGCTTCTTCTTTAGATTTTTTTAGAACGCAAAGCTGCGCATCCATAACATTTTGCAAAACCGAAAAATGCGGAAAAAGATTAAAATTCTGAAAAACAAGTCCGCTTTTTAAGATAATAGAATGCATAACTTCTTTAGAAGCGTAAATTCCATTTGAAACAAGTTTTTCGCCACAAATTTCTATAGTTCCGTCATCAACTTGTTCTAATTGGCTTATGCAACGTAAAATTGTAGATTTTCCAGAACCGCTTGGTCCAATAATAGAAAGAACTTCGCCACGCAAAACAGAAAACGAAATTCCTTTTAAAATATTTAACGAACCAAAAGATTTTTTTAAGTTTTGAACTTTTATTATTTCGTTTTGAACTTTGCTTTCTAACATAAAATTTACCTATAATAAGAAAGTTTTTTTTCTAGTTTTTCAAATGCAAACGAAACTCCCCAGTTCATTACAAAATAAAAAACTCCGGCAATAAATAAAGGAACAAAACTGAACATTGCACTTTGCCTTTCTTTTGCAACCATTAAAAGTTCTGCAACGCCAATTACAGAAACCAAAGCTGTATCTTTTACAAGCGTTATAACTTCGTTTCCCATTGCAGGCGTAATTCTTTTTATTACCTGAAATAGCACAATTCTAAAAAAGGTTTGATTTTTTGTGTAGCCTAAAACTTTGGCCGCTTCGTATTGTCCTTGCGGAATAGATTCCAAACCGCCACGATAAATTTCTGCAAAATATGCGGCATAATTTATTGTTAGCGCAATAATTGCGGCTGCAAATCTGTTCCAAATAAACTGAATTCCAAATCCAAAAGAATCGTTAAGCCATTTTATTAAAAGGCCCGGACCAAAATAAACAACCAAAAGTTGAAGCATTAACGGAGTTCCGCGAATTATAAGCAAAAAAACGTTTGTTGTTCCAGAAAGAATTTTATTTTTAGACATTCTTCCCAAACAAATAGGCAACGCTAGCGGAATTGCAAAAATTAAAGTTAGAAAGAATACTTCTAGCGAAGTTCCAGTTCCGCGGAGCATCGCTAAAAGCATTTTTACGTAGCGAGAATTCAAAGTTTATTTTCCAATTACAGTAATATCACTTCCGAACCATTTTGTAGAAATTTTTTCTACAGTTCCGTCTTTTTTCATTTCTTCCAAAGTAGACTGAACAGCATCGCGAAGTTTTATGTCGTTTTTGCGGAAAGCAATTCCGTATGCTTCGTTAGAAAGAACTTCTGGAATAAGAACAAGTGGCTTTTTGCTTTGTGCAATGTCGTAAGAAGCAACAACGCTATCCATTACAACGCCATCTACGCCACCAATTACAAGGTCGTTTAATGCAGTAATATTTTCCTTAAAAAGTACAACTTCTTTTACAGAAGAAGCAAATTCTTCGTTATTTTTAATTGCTTCCTGAGCAGAAGAACCGCTTTGAACTCCAATTGTTTTTCCCGCTAAGTCTGAAAGTTTTGTAAAACCAGAATTATTTCGAACAACTAAAACTTGGTCGTTATTTAAATATGGTTTTGTTAAAGCCAAAGATTCTTCGCGTTCTTTTGTAATTGTAAGTCCGTTCCAAATACAATCTACCTTTCCTGTAGAAAGTTCCATTTCTTTTGCGTCCCAGTCAACTGGTTGCGCCTTAAAAGAAACTCCAAGCCGGTTTGCAACTTCTTTTGCTAAGTCAATATCAAATCCTACAATTTCGTCGTCATCGTTTCTAAATCCCATTGGCGGAAATGAATCGTCTAAACCAAGAACAAAAACTCCGCGAGTTTTTAATTCTTCTAACGAATTGTCTGCTTTTGAAGTTTTTTTGCATCCTGCAAAACTAAGCATCAAAGCGACTGCTGCAACAGCCAAAACAAATTTTTTCATAAAAGTTACTCCACTTTATAATTAAATCAAAATTTTGATTTTTGTTGTTTTGCAAACTTTTTAAGTTCGGCAATTTGTTCTAACACTTTAGATTCCGCCGGACCGCCGTCTGTTTTTCTTGCTTCTACGCACGCTTTTGGCGAAATTACGTTAAAAATATCATTTTCTATTAAGTTAGAGCAAGACTTAAAATCTTCTATTGATAAATCTTCTAAACGACATTTTTTTTCTATTGCAAGTCTAACCGCTTTTGCGCTAACTCCATGTGCAGTTCTAAAAGGCAAACCTTTGCGAACCAAATAGTCGGCAACATCTGTTGCATTCAAAAAACCGCCTTCGCAAGATTCTGCCATTTTTTGCGTGTTCCAATTTGCGCTAGAAATCATTTGCGTAAAAACGCTTAAATTAGCACTTACAATATCCATAGATTCAAAAAGACTTTGCTTATCTTCTTGCATATCGCGGTCGTAAGCAAGCGGAAGAGCCTTCATCATAGTTAAAAGCGAAATTAAATCGCCATAAACGCGCCCAGTACGACCGCGAATAAGTTCGGCAAAATCTGGATTTTTTTTCTGCGGCATAATAGAAGAGCCAGTTGACCATTTTTCGCTTAAATCTACAAAAGCAAACTCTGTTGTAGACCATAAAACAATTTCTTCGCAAAATCGCGAAAGATGCATTTGAATTAGCGACATTGCAGACGCAACTTCTATGCAATAGTCGCGGTCAGAAACGCTATCTAGCGAATTCATTGTAATTTCGGAAAAACCAAGCTCTTTTGCTTCGTATTTTCTATCTAGCGGAAGTCCCGAACCAGCAAGCGCGCCGGCTCCAATTGGACTTACGGCAATTCGCTTAAGCGCGTCTTCTAAACGTTGCCAGTCGCGAGTTAGCGGCCAAGCCCAAGCACACAAATGATGAGCAAGCGTAACTGGTTGTGCGTGTTGCATATGTGTGTAGCCAGGAATTAAATCTTTTGTGTGATTTTCCGCAATTTTTGCAAGAGTTTCTATTAGCGTTAAAATTTGATTTTGAATTTCTGGAAGTGCGCGACAAAGATAAAGACGTTCGTCTAGTGCAATTTGGTCGTTGCGACTTCTTCCTGTATGAACTTTTTTTCCAGGTTCGCCAATTCTATCTGTTAAAGTTGCTTCTATAAAAGAATGAATATCTTCTGCAGAATAATCTATTTTTAAAGAACCATTTTTTAAGTCTTCTTCTATTGAATTTAAACCTTCTACAATTTGCCTTGCTTCGTCTTTAGAAATAATTCCAGTTTTAGCCAACATTTTTGCGTGTGCAATGCTACCTTTTATGTCGTCTAAAGCCATTCGTTCGTCTACATTTATAGAAGTTTCAAAAGCAACCGCTTCTGCGTCTGGCCCTTCCTTAAAACGACCATGCCAAAGTGCCGCGTGATTATCATCAGTAATTGTTCCGTGTTCCATAATTTAAGTATAACGAATGTACAAATAAATAACAATTTAGCAAATTAATAGTTTAAACTTATAATAAATTATTTAAAAGGGGGGAAAGCCTTCCCCTCGGCTCAACCGCTTCGCATTTTCGCCTACCCTTTCTAGCGGGGCAAAAGAGCGTTCGCACCTAGCCCCGCAACGCCCCGTAAAAATTGACATCGTGTCAATTTTTACTACCAAGAATGCTTTGCATTCTTGCTTCGCTATTTGCCAACATCCTGTCGGCAGTTAGTAAACAAGTCGATAGTTCGCAAAGCGAACGTACAACGCACAGTAAAAAATTTATTCTTCTATTGTGTATGTACCTTCGTATTTATCAGCATAAAAAGTAAATTTTTCTGTACTTAAAGATTCATAGTTAGAATAAGTTTGTGTTGTAGATAAACTTGGTAAATCTGTAAATTGTAATGTTATAAAAGTATTATTATTTGCTTCACCTGCATCAGAGCAAGTATATGTACCTTTTACTGTTCCACTTAATTTTTTTACAGAAGTATCAGAATCATCATCTTCTGATTCAACAACTTCAAAAACAGTTGCTGTAAATGTTTTTTTACTTGTATTCCAACTAATTACAAAATCTAATTCAGAATCACTATCATCATCTGAATCTATATTTGGAAAGTTATAACCCATATATCCAAAAATACTATTTTTAAATTCGCTTGCTACTGTAGAAACATCACCAGTAAAATAAGAATCTAATTTTACAGTTGTATCTGTTTTTGTAACTTTATATGTATAGATTTTATAAAAATCCAAACTAAAACTTGCAATAGCTAATTGCAAAGCATCGCCAGAATAATATTTTGCAACAAACGAACCAATATTACTTAAGGAAATAGTTCCGTCCAAATCAGATTCTGTAAAACTTAATAATTTCATATAAAGAATATTTGAGTCTGCATCAAACGAATATGCAAAATTATATGAAGAATCAGCTTCGTTATCATCCTCACCTTCATAAACATATTGTACTGTAGAATCTTCGAATACAAATTTTTCGTCGCCATTCACAATTGTTAAATTCTTTAATGCATTATCACCACCATAGCTTGGCAAAGTTGGTTCTGTAAAACCAAGTTCACCCATAATTGCAGAAGCACTTGAACTATTGTTATCGTCATCTTCGCTACAAGAAACAAATGTCATAAATGACAAAACACACAAAGTAAGTGCTACAAAAACACTTTTTAAATTACATAATTTTTTCATAAAAAACTCCTTTAAAAAAACTATGTAATCTTACCCCCCCCCAGTTATGTGTCAAGTGATAATTTTTAGCAAATTGTAAGCCTGCTAGTTATAGCGGAATAACCAAAAATTGGTGTAACAAAAGAAGCCACAGTTGCGGTAGGAATAGTAGGGGCGCGAAGCATTCTAAAACGGCACAATTCGTCATTGCGTTTTGGAATGAAGGCAAAAGCCGAAATTGCAAAACGCCCGCCCCCGAGCAAAGTGAGTGGAAACGCCAAAAAAAATTATAAATTATAAATTATTCATTATTCATTATTTAATTGTATCGAATTCTAGGGTCAACTACAGCTAAAAGAATGTCGCTTATGACCATTCCGCACAAAACCAAAGTCGAAATAAACATACTGTTTGCAAGTACTAGGTTTATATCTTGCTGCAAAACTGCTTCGTACATTAGTCGGCCAATTCCTGGATATGCAAAAATAATTTCTAAAACAAGCGAACCGCTAAAAAGGCTTGCTAAAAGATTTGCGCTTCCTGTAATGTATGGATTTAATGTATTTCTAAACGCGTGATTTAAGTAGACGCGCTTTTCGCTAATTCCGCGCGCGCGCAAAGCAAAAATGTAAGGCAATCCCATTTGATCTAGCATTGTTGCGCGAATCATTCGCATTGTGCCACCAACTCCGCCCAAAAAAGACGCTAAAAGTGGCAAAAATATGTGATGAACGTAACTAAACGTAAACTTTACTGGAGCTGTACTAAACGGAAAATCTGGATAACCAGTTACTGGAAAAAGTCCTGTAACAGAAGCAAAAAGTTGCAACAAAATTAGTAAAAGAATTCCTGGAAATGCGTGAAAAAACAGCGCAAAAAACGTCGCTGCCGTATCTATATTTGTTCCTGCTTTGCTAGAAAAATAAACGCCAAGCAAAAACGAAAGTAGCGTTATAAAAACTAGCGAAATAAGATTTAACAAAACGGAATTCCAAATGCGACTTTTTATAAGAAATGAAACTGGCGCGCGCGAAATTAAACTTGTTCCTAAATCGTGGTGAACTATTACGCGGTTTAGCCACTTAAAATATTGAACGTAAAATGGTTTGTCTAAGCCAAATTCTGCACGTAGACGCGCCATTTGTTCTTCGGAAAAATTATTTTCTGCGGTTGCGCCACCAGACGCGCCCGCTTTGCTTGCGCTTTTTCCGCCTTCTACGCTACTAAGTAATTGCTGGCTAAACATTTGGTCTACAATGTCGCCGGGCGCAAGTTCCATAAGACCAAAAAGTGCAAATCCTAAAAAGAATAGCAAAAAAATCATTGTAATTATGCGGCCGGTTATAAAAGAAAGTAGCGGTGATTTTTTTCTAAAAATACGCCAAGGAAGAGAAATTGTTTCTTTTGTTTTAAGAAAAAAAGTTTTTATATTCATAGTTTCCGTCATTTTTCCGTAATTAAAAGAATGAATGTTATTGTATTTTCTAACCAACAAAATTATCTGTGCGGAGCAAAAAGCCGTTTTTTGCTCCGCACAGATAATTTTAGTGGTTTCAAAACTTAATAACATTTATTCTTTTAAATACACATATTCGTACATTGCGCCGTTTTTGTTATCGTAATAAACATTCGATAAATCCCATTTATTGCGAATTGCAAAAAAACTTTTGCTACGAACAAGGTAAATAATTGGACATTCTTCCAAAATTAAACGCTGATATTCGTCCCAAATTTTTTCGGCTTCTGCGCGATTATTTGTGTAACAACCTTCGTTGTAAAGATAGTCAATGCGCGCTTCCCATTCTGTTTGTGGCGTTTTTTGTAGCGGATTCCACAAATGCAAGTTTCCGTTAGATGGCCAAACATTGCTTCCTTGCGAAGGAAACATATTTGAGCCCAAACCAATTATTAACGTTTGCCAATCATAAGTAGAAGTTAGCATTTCTACCATTTTCTGAAAGTCTGTTTGCCTAATGTTTACCTTTATTCCTATTTTAGCACATTCGTCAGAAATTATCATTGCAATATCATTTGTAACAGAATTAGAAGAAGCAACTGTTAGGTCAAATTCAATTTTATTTCCAACAGAATCGCGCATTTCGCCTATACCGTTTTGGTCACGATAAAAACCAATATCAGAAAGAAGTTTTTGCGCACGTTCTGGCGAATAGCGATATTGCAAAGTTATATCTGAATTATAAAAAGGATTTGCATCTGGAAAAAAATCGTATTTGGGTTCGGCAAGTCCGCGATACGTTTGATTTATAATTCGCTCTCTATTTAAAAGACAACTCATTGCTTGACGAAACTTTTTATTTGTAAACCAAGAATAATAAAGTTCGCTAGAATTTTTTGGATTTTGATTAAAACTCCAAAGTTGCGCGCCCATAGAACCATCTGCATTAAAAACCGTGTAATCATCTTTTTGATTTTCTACAACATCGCTAACTTCTTCTGGGCGTGGCGTAAAAGTTTCTGTTTTTCCTTCTTTGAACAAAAGATAATTTGTGTTCATATCGCCAACAATCTGAAAAATCAATGTTTCGTAATAAGGAATAGAGATTCCGTTTTCGTCTTTGTTCCAATAATAAGGATTTCGCTTAAAAACTAAACGTTGCGCCGGCGTGTATTCTGCTAAGTACCATTTTCCGCAACTTGGAATTGATTTTGGGTCAGAATCTGCGCTAAAAAGATTTTTTACCGCTTCTATTCCGCCTTCTTCTTTTGCTTTTTTATAAATAAAACTTGGGCAAAGACTCATATTTGTAGCTAAAAGTGGGTCGGCAACAATACGCGGAAAAATAAAATCAAAGTTTTTGTCGTCAATTTTTACGCAATCAATATGTTTTTCGCTTCCATCTGGCATTGTGCACCATTGCTGACCATATCCCGAACTTGAAAATTGTTCGTCGCCAGCAATTTCGTTATACCAAAAAACAAAATCGTCGCTTGTAACTGGAATTTTTTCGTCTTTCCCGTAATAAGACCAATAAAGTTCGTTACGAAGTGTGTAATGAACTGTTAAAGTTCCGTTTTTTTCGTCGGTTTCTATCTTAAAAAACGCTAATCTAGGTTTCCATTCGCGTAAATATGCGTCGTAATCTACAAGATAATCTAACGTTTCGCTAATTATTGCGCTACTTTCACCGTCGCGTTCCGCAATTAGTTGATTAAAAGTTTTTGGGTCAGAAAGAATTGAATCGTACCAAGTTCCGCCAAGTTTACCAGTTTTTTGTTTTTCGGCTTTCCACGGTTTTCGTAAAGTTTTTTCTAAAAGTGCAGAATCCGAAGATTTTGTAAGTGCGTCTACTTCTGCAAGTGTCATTTCTTGTGTTTTTGTACAAGAAAATAACAAAAAAATAAAAAATGTGCAAAGAAAACAAAAAATTGGCGAAATTATTTTTTTCATTCTTTAATTTTACAACATTTTTTAATGTTAGTGCAAAAAAAATCGCCATTGCAAGCCATAAGCGTACAATGACGATTTTTTTAGGCAATTTCTCTTACCACTTGACCTCTATAACATCGCAAAGGTTTCGTTCGCCTTCTTCCATTGCAAAGAACTTTGCTTTTTCCATATTTGGAACAACGTTAATTGTATCGCCAAGACGGAAATCTGCATTTGCATTAGTTTTTGCAATAACTTGTTGACGTTTGTTAGAAACAAGATACAAGTGAGTTTCTGCACCAAGCGGTTCTTTGTTTACAATCTTCATCTGCATATTGTCTTTACCAACTGGCTGTGGTGAATATTGCAAATCTTCTGGACGAATACCAAAAGAAACAGTTTTTCCAATAAAATCTTTAAGGCAAGCAGCCTGAGCTTCTGTTGGAGTAATTTCAAAAGAACCTTCGTCGCAAACAATCTTTCCAGAACGTTCAAGAACGTTTACAGTCATAAAGTTCATTGGAGGAGTTCCAATAAAGCCCGCAACGAACTTATTAATTGGGTTGTTGTACAAATACAACGGAGCACCAATCTGCTGAACGTGACCATCTTTCATAACAACAATTTTTGTACCAAGTGTCATAGCTTCTGTCTGGTCGTGAGTTACGTAAATCATTGTTTTTTGCTGCGTATTGTGCAAAGCAGCAATTTCTGCACGCATAGTTACACGAAGTTTTGCATCAAGGTTAGAAAGAGGTTCATCGAACAAGAAAACCTTTGGTTCGCGAACAATAGCGCGTCCTACAGCAACACGCTGACGCTGACCACCAGAAAGTGCCTTTGGTTTTCGTTCAAGATATTCTGTAAGACCAAGTTGTTTTGCAGCTTCTCGAACTTTGCGGTCAATTTCCGCTTTGTCAACTTTGCGAAGTTTAAGTCCAAAAGCCATGTTGTCGTAAACAGACATATGCGGATAAAGCGCATAATTCTGGAATACCATTGCAATATCGCGGTCTTTCGGTGGAACATCGTTCATTTCTACGCCATCAATAAGAAGTTTTCCTTCAGAAATTTCTTCCAATCCAGCAATCATACGAAGAGTTGTTGACTTTCCGCATCCAGAAGGACCTACGAATACGCAGAATTCCTTGTCTTCAATTGTGATATTAGCATTATCTACAGCACGAACACCGCCGTCGTAAACTTTTGCAATACCTTTAAGTTCTACTTTTGCCATTTTTTGTGTGGCCTCCCTAAGGGTTATACTATAAATTTAATTTTACGGGCAAACAGTTCAGTTGTCAAATAAAAACATAACAATTTGTAATTCATAATTCATAACTTATAATGCATAATTTTTTTTGGGCGCAAACGGGAAACGCAACGGGCTTTTCGTGGTTTCATTGCTTCGCAACTCGCTTCGCTCGCCACTACAATCCCGCGCAAGTTATTTAACGCACGAATCCCGCATTCGTATTTTGCAAAAGATATAGATTTTGAGAAATATTTACGTTCTGCAATTTTTATGTCATTGTCGGGCTTGACCCGACAATCTACTTCTTATAGATTGTCGGGTCAAGCCCTGCGATGTTTGCATAACAAACTCGTGTAACAATGACATGCTATTTTTTATCTGCGACAATCAGCGAAATCTGCGAGAAATTTACTTTTTTATTTGCAGCTTTCGCTAAGTTCTTGATGTTTACGTAAAAGTTCTGTTGTTAGCGGTTCTGCAAAAACTTTTGCGTTTGTCGCTTGGTTTTCTGCGTCAACAGTTTCACCTTCGTACAAAACAACTGGATAATCTTTTATAATATCGGCACGTGCATTTTTGATGATACATTCTGCCATTTGCATTGCAAGCGGATTGTACTTTTTCTTGTTTATAACTGCAACGGATTCTGTAAGCGTAAAGTTTCCTTCGGTTGGATCAACAAAGTCGATAGGAAGTCCTGCTTTTTTGTCGCGAACTGCTTGATGTCGTAAACCAAAACCAACTGCAACTTCGC
>CAZJOU010000024.1:0-16572 GCA_964547685.1 uncultured Treponema sp.
CTTAAAAGCAAATCTAAGTTGTCGTACAAATAACTTTCCCTTGTTCCACGAGAAATTCCAATAGTTATTGGAATTATTTTTTCGCCACCTTCTATCATCTTCATATAAAAATCTATAAGTTTGCTTGGCGAAAGATATTTCCCTTTTCCTTCTACTGCTTGTTCTAGCGTTACGTAGTCAAAAACAGAAAAACGTGGCGCAATGTAATCATAACCGGCTTTTTTGCCATCTTGAATTATTTTGTCTGTAACTTCGTACAAAGGCGCGTGCCACATAAGCGAAAGTTCTTTTCCTGTAACAGCGTTAAACTCGTCTTCATTGCGTGCTAATCCGCGCCTAATATAATCTTCGTTTAATATAAAACCTGGTTCTGTAAGTTTTGCAGTAGAAAAGAACATAGAAGCACATTCGTTTCGACTTAACGCAATTTGATTTGTTTCATTAGGATAGCGACGAATAAATTCTCCATTTAAGAAGAAAGTTCCTGTTACTAAATATCTGTTTAAAGTGTAAAGAACATTTGTTAGTCCGTCTGCATTGTCGTAAGCGTCAAAAACTAGCGCAACTTTCTTTATTTCTGGCAATTTTTTTGCGCTTTCCGAATAAGCCGCTTTTGTAATTGGCTTTCCAGCTAAAGTTCTAATATAAAGTGCATTTTCAAAAAATGGATTTGTAGTTTCTCCGCAAAAAACTCTGTAGCGCCCGTTAGATAAAATATTTTTGCGTGCTAAAGTTTGTTCGCTAGTTGCGCTTTCTTCTAAAATCGAACTTTGCGCAGTCGCATTTACAAAATTAGTTTTTTCTTTCCAAGTTTTATTTTCGCTATTAAAAGCAAAATATTTTTCATTTTCTATAAAACCGCACTTTGCAACAATTTCGTTATTTTCTCCGTTCCAAAAACCATTTTCCGCAGAACTTAAAACAAGCGGTTCAACATTAGATTCACTTACAATCCAACGGCTAATTGTGTGATCGCCACCAATAATCAATGTAGAATTGTTTTCCCAAACAAGCGAAACTACATTTTCTCCTTCAATTTTATTCAATCTTTTCCAATTTTCTGTGTCGTAAACGTAAATAGAAGTTCCTGCACAAAATGCGCAATATTTTTCGTCTGGCGAAAGAATAGGTCGTCCAGAATTGGAAATTTCCAAAAATTTAGAAAGTTTATCTTCCAAATGATAAACCGAAGCCATAATTTTTTTGCCATTATAAGGAAGTCGACGCATCCAAATAATTGGATTTTCACCTTGACTCCAAATAATTTCGCTTTCCAAAAGCGAAGCATTCATATCAACATAAGGTCCAGAATATGCAATGTCTAAATATTCGCAAGTATTTCTATTAATTTTAAAATATGTAAAAATTTTTCCATTTTGAACAAGAATCATTGCCGAAACATCGTTATTTACGCTAAAAGAATCTTTTGTTGCATTAAATTGACTTGGAAGCCTGCCAACTGTTTGTCCTTTTCCTATAATTCCAGAATAAAGTCCAAGCGTATAAAGTTCGCGCGAATTAATTCTATAAACTAAATCAGAATCAATATAAACAAGATATTTTCCGTCTGCCCAATTTACAGAATTAATTGAACCTGGACCAATTTTTCTAAATTCTTCGGAAACTTCTACTCCACGCGCAACTGCACTTGGATTACAAAAGTAAATATTTCTGTTTTTTGCGTAAACCATTACAGAACTGTCAGAAAGCCATTTTACAGGAACATTTTCGTAATTAAAAGAAGCGTTATCATCTAGTAAAAATTGCTTTCCAGATTTTGCATTTTTAAGATAAAGTTTTCCGGTTGCGTAGCCAGTTTTTTCTGTAAAACAAATCCATTCACCATTTGGACTTACATTCATTTTAGAAAGTCGCATAGAATTTACAGGAATTTCGCCAGAATATGCTTTCCATTCAAAAGATTTAGAAGCCATATTAAGCCAAGCAATTCCGTATCTGTTTCTTATTTGAATTGTTGAACCGCCAAAAAGTCGTTCCATTTGCTCTGGATAGCAAGTTAAAAGTTCGGGTTTTCCGCTAATTGTTCCGTCTTTTATTTTTGCCTTAAAAAGTGAACGATATACATAAGTTCCCGGAAGTTCGTTTTTTATTGTAAAAAGAATTTCGTCATTTTTATTTATATCTGCGTCGCCAAATTTAATTTTAGCAAAACTAGAAAAACTTGCGAAAATCAAGAAAATGAAAAAAAACAGTTTTTTTAATTTCATATAAATCTCCGTACACGTCATTTCAAAAAGCACTTTAGCACGACATAGCAATTTATTTTATTAATGTAAGCGGATCTACAAGTTTTCCGTTTTTAAATACCGTAAAATGTAAATGCGGACCAGTTGAATATCCTGTAGAACCTACAAGCCCAATTCTTGTTCCTTGACTAACCCACTGACCTTTTTTTACTAATATTTTTGACATATGTCCATACAACGACTGATAACCATTTCCGTGATTAATAATTACATAATAACCAAAAACTGGCGAAGTTCCAGAATATGTAATTGTTCCGCTTGCAGTAGCCAAAATTGGGCTTCCTGTAGGGCAAGCCATATCAATTCCAGTGTGATTAGAACGTGCACCAGTAAAAGGATCGGCTCGTGGACCAAAGTGCGAACTAAGTCTGTAGCGCACATTTAGCGGATTTTTAAATAATTCGCCCATTGCTTGCGAAAGCGTTTTAGAATCTAGTTTTGCACCTGGAACAAAAATTACTTGACCAACGGAAAGTTCGGAACTTTCTAGTTCGTTCACATCAAGCAAATCTTCCATTGTAACGCCGTACTTTGTAGAAATTCCTTGCAAAGTATTTCCATTTTGAACTGTATAATAAAGTCCATCAATCGAAGGAATTTTTAGTTTTTGTCCTGCACGAAGTTGGCGAACATTATCAATGTCATTTACGGCAATCAATGTAGAAATATTGCTAAGTCCAAATTTTTTTGTAATAGAACTAATAGAGTCGCCAGATTGAACTTTATAAGTTTGAAAAGTAACTGGTTGTCGAAAAAGTTTTTCCATTTCTTTTTCGCTAATTTCGTTACCAACTAAAGTTCCGTCAGAAGAATATTCTGTTGAATTTTCCAAAGCAAGATTGTTCATAAGTGTTGTAAGCATTTTCATTTCTGAATCGTAATTATTTTGTAGCGAAACAATTCCTGCGGTATTATGAAAATAGTTTGAAATTTTTACTGTGCAAGTTAAAACAAGAGCTGCGCTTGCAGCAATTACGGCCGCAATTAAAACTGATTTTGTATTTGATTCTATAAAGTTTACAAACGAACCAAGTTTAGAAAGAATTTCTACAAAGTTGAACGAAAAAGTTTTTTCTAAAGAACTTTCAGAAGAAAAACGTTTAGCGCGCACTTTTCGACTTTGCTTTTTATTGTGAAAATTACTTTTTTTAGAAAATTCCGAAAAGAAATCAAAAATTGAATCAATCGGACTTTTTGACTGTTTAAATCCTATGCAATTTACTATTTCCATACTTTTTCTATCGACATAAAAAACGTCTGAGTTTAGAATTAAAAAGATAAATATTGATAATATGCAAAACATCAAAAAACTTTAATAGTATGTCATTGTCGGGCTTGACCCGACAATGACATATAAATTATCAATGCGTAACGAAAACAGAAATGAAAAACAAACATTATATAATTTTTTACATTGCGATTGGCGTTTTTTTAGGAGTTTTTATTAAACTATTTGTGCTTGATTTTATGAATGTTTACGGAACTTCTATGGAGCCAACTTTAAAAAACGGTTCAAAAGTCGCCGTAAATAAACTTGCTTACGGACTTGTAAAACCTTTTAGTGACGAATTTTTCTTTACTTGGAAAGAACCAAAACGTGGCGACATTGTTATTTACTTGCACGATAACAAAATAGTTGTTAAACGTTGCGTTGCTATTGCTGGCGACCATCTAGAATTTTCGCAAGATTCAAGATATAATGTAAAGATAGCGGAAGTTGATTCTTTAAATATTTCGCTAACTCCAGTTCAATATCAAAAAATGAAAAAATTCAGCCAAATTCCTGAAGGATTCGTTTTTACTTTGGGCGACAACCAAGATACTTCCATTGATT
Organism: uncultured Treponema sp.; assembly: GCA_964547685.1. Classification (GTDB taxonomy): domain Bacteria; phylum Spirochaetota; class Spirochaetia; order Treponematales; family Treponemataceae; genus Treponema_D. Next base: position 4,102 of record CAZJOU010000024.1, read on the forward strand.
CTAGAGATTACGGATTTGTTTCTGTAAAAAATATTACGGGAAAAATAATCGGGAAATGAACAGTTTTTTTAATAAAACAGCCTTAAAAATCGTACTCTTTTTTGTTTGCGTATTTTTTATTTACACGCTTGCAAAGTACGTTTCGTTGGCATTTACTCCGATTGGAAAAATTTCTAGCAAAACGCAAACTGTGGAAAGAGGTTCTATTGTAGATCGTTCCGGAAAACCGCTTGCAGTTCAAACAAATTTTTATCATGTTGGTGTAACGCCAAAAAGAATTAAAAATCCGGAACAATTTGCAAAAGACTTAGCAGACCCGCTAAATATGCAAGAATCTGAACTTTTACGAATTATTCAACAAGCAGAAAATTCAAGTTTTGTTTACTTAAAGAAAAAAGTTGACCAAAACACTTATAATGAATTAAAAAAAATTACTTCCGAAAAAAATTATCTTTATGTAAGTTTTGACCGCATTCCCGGCAGAGTTTACCCAGAAAATGCGCTTGCTTCGCAACTAATTGGTTATATGGGCGATGACGGAAAAGGTCTTGCCGGAATTGAATATTCAATGCAAGACGAACTTCAGCCACCACAAGAACCAAACTCTACAAAAATTCAACAAGGAAAAAACGTTTATCTTACAATAGATGCAAATCTTCAATATAAACTAGAAGAAATTGCACGCGAAACAATGAAATCTACACAAGCTGAATGTATGATGTTGCTTTGCTCCGATGCAAAAACTGGCGAAATTCTTTCGTACATAAGTCTTCCTAGTGCAAACTTAAACGAATACAATATGTCTACTATTGAACAGACAATTGACCGCCCAGCAATGTCGGCTTATGAACCTGGTTCAGTTTTTAAGATTTTTACAGTTGCTTCTTTTTATGATGCCGGACTTATTAACGCAAATTCTAGTTTTCTTTGCGACGGAGTTTACGAAAACAGAATTCGTGGTGGCGAAACAATAAGAATAAAATGTTTGGAACATCACGGTTGGGTAACTCCGCGAGAAGCTTTAAAATATTCTTGTAACGACGCAATAGCGCAAATTTCGGATAGAGCGAATGACGAAACTTTTTTGGAAATGGTGCGCCGACTTGGATTTGGGCAAAAAACTGGAATTGAACTTCCTGGCGAAACTTCTGGTTCTGTAAAAGACACAAACAGTAGACTTTGGTCCGCTCGTTCTAAGCCAACAATGTCTATGGGACAAGAAATTAGCGTTTCTGCTTTGCAAATGGTTCAGGCGGCAAGCGCAATAGCAAATGGCGGAATTCCTGTAAAACCAACTGTAATAAAGAGAATTACAAATAAAGATGGCTCTGTTGACTATGAACATTCGCCTATTTACAAAGACAGAATTTTTAAAGAATCAACTGCAAAATATGTTCTTAGTTGTATGGAAACAACTGCAATTTCTGGAACAGGAAGTCGCGCACGCTTACGCGACATTTCTATTGGCGTAAAAACTGGAACTGCGCAAATGGCAGACAAAAACGGCGGATATTCAACAACAGATTTTCTTTCTAACTGTATGGCAATTTTTCCAATAGAAGAACCGCAAATAATTCTTTACATTGTTGTAGAAAAAGCAAAAGGCGAAACTTACGCCGGACGCATTGTTGCACCAGTAATTGCAAAAGCCGCAGACGAAATTATTGACTATTTAGGAATGAGTCGCGGAGATGCCGAAAGTCTTGAACATAGTGGAAAAATTACAATTTCTCCTGCAAAGCCGCTAGAACTTGGTTCTAAAGTTCCAGATTTTACAGGAAAATCTATGCGCGAACTTTTACCACTTTTTAACAGAAACGATATTCGCATAAAAATAAATGGTTCTGGTTGGGTAAAATCACAATCGCCAGAAGCAGGAACGCCAGTTACGGAGAATATGTTAATTGAACTTAATTTGGAATAAAAATATATTGCTTTTTAAGGAACGTTTCCCTAAACTTGCAGAATTGCTTAAGCTTCAAATTGATTTTTTTAATAAATATGCAGGAACAGAAGAAGAACCTCTTTTGTATAATTTTTGGCAAATTCAACTTGCAAAAAACGGTGAACCAACCGCAAAAGAAAACAACATTTTTCTACATTCAGCCTACAACCCAAAAAAAGAAGCCGAAAATCTACTAAATGCAAAACAGCAAGAAATAGAAAATTCAAAAGCAATAGTTTTTAAAAGTTTCGGCCTTTGCTATGCGCCTATCGTTGCCTGCGAAAAGTTTTCGCAAAAAACAATTATTTTAATAGAACCGGACGAAAAACGTTTTTTAGCGGCAATGCTTTTTACAAATTTAGAAAAACTTTTTTTGCATAACTCAATTATTTTTCTAATTGGAGCGCCAACTAACCAAGTAATAACAATTTTAAATCAATATGGAATTTTAAATTGCGTTTTTTTTGAGCTAAAAGCACAAATTGCACATGTTGCTGGCTATTTTTCAGAACTTTCTACTTTAATAGAACGAAACCGCGAAAAAGAAAAAATAAATAACGCAACTTTAGAAAAATTTCGTTCGCTTTGGTTTAGAAATTCAAAAAAAAATATTTCGCGTTCTGTTCTTTTGGAAACCGTTAATATTTACGAAAACAAAGCAAAAAATCTTCCGTTTGTTGTGCTTGGCGCAGGACCTTCGCTAGAAAAAATTTTGCCACTTTTACACGAATTAAAAAATAAAGTTGTTACAGTTTGTGTTGACACAGCGTTACGCGCGTGCCTTAGAAATAATTTTGAACCAGATTTTATAATTCTAACCGACCCGCAATATTGGGCTTATATGCACATTGCCGGCTTAAAAAGTCCAAACAGCATTTTAATTGCGGAAAATTCTGTTTATCCTTCAGTTTTTAATTTTAAATGTAAAAAAATAGTTTGTTGCAAAAGCCAAATTCCAGTCGCTCAATTTTTTGAAAAATTTTGTGGTGAACAAGGTTATCTTGGAGCCGGCGGTTCTGTTGCAAGTTGCGCATGGACTTTTGCAAAACTTTGCGGAGCAAAAAATATTTTTCTTTGTGGCTTAGATTTATCTTTTCCGAACAAACAAACGCACATAAAAGGAAGCACTTTTGAACAAAAAATCTACACTAATTCAACAAAAATAAATCCGGCAGAAAAAAGCGGAATTTCTATGCTTTTTAGTGGAAATGTTTCTTTGGAAAAAGATTTTTACGGAAATCCTGTTCTTTCTGACAAACGAATGAAAATGTTTGCTTGGTGGTTTGAAAGTAACATTGCCAGTTCACCAAAAGTAAAAACGTACACAATTTCGCCAGAAGGATTAAAAATTCCTGGCGTAATTCCAACCGAACTAAAAGAATTACTAAACTTTCCTGATATTAGCGAAGAAAAGCAAAAGTTTCTTTCTTTAGCACAAACAAACGAAGAAAAACAGAAAAAAGCGGAAGGATTTTTTAAAGGAAAAGTTGAATTTAACGCAGAATTAGAAAAAGCGTTGAACATTTGTAAAGAAGCGCAAAAAAATCTAAAAAACGAAAATCTTGATTCAGAAGAATATAAAAATAAACTTGCTTGCTTAAAAATTTCTTCTATTCTTGCGCTTATTCCGCCAACAAATTTAGAAAATTTACCAAAAACTGAACAAGACAAACTTTTTTTTAAATCTATTGCAAATTTCTGTTCATCTTATTCGCTATAAAAGCAAAAAAAACATTAAAGTCGCTTTTAAATTTCCCGATAATATAAATACAAACTTACAGACGGATTTCGACATCCAGACGCCTGTAATTTATGTGTCCTTCATTAAAAAACTTGAAAAACGTGTGAGGTTTTTCAAGTTTTTTTTTGCATAGATTACAATACAAAACCTAAATTATTGCTTCCAACGCTTTTAGAACATCTGGGTCGTAAAGATTTGCTTCGGCTTCTAGTTTTTCTAATGCAGATTCTTTGTCCATTCCGCCGCGGAAAGTTCTTCGGCTAGAAAGCGCATTGTAACTGTCGGCAACGCGAATAATGCGCGCAATTTGCGGAATTTCTTCGCCTTTTAAACCTTCTGCATAACCAGAACCGTCAAAATTTTCGTGATGATATTTTGCCGCGTCCGAAAAAACTTGCCAATAACGCTTTGGAACAAAATCAAGTTGATTTTCCGCAAAATCAATATGACGATTAAGCATTGCTTTTTGTTCAGCAGTTAAATAATTTGCTTTTAATAAATCTTGTTCAACCCCTAAAAAACCAACATCGTAAACCATTGCAGCGCAAAAATAAACCATTGCATCGTGCTGGCGACAACCAAGTTGATTTGCAAGCTTAAAAACAATTTCCGAAACATTTTTAGAATTGTTTTTGCGTCCAGTTGCCGAATCTATTTTTTCGCCAATTTCTTTGCACTTTTGCGCAAGTTTTGCAAGTTCTTCTTTTTCTTCTTGCGTATCTTCTGGCTCTGGAAGCGCACTTTGGCTCCAAGTAGAAGAACCCGCAAGTTTTAAGCCTTCGTCGCTATAAAGCCCCGCAATTCCGCCAATCATCAATCTATTTGTTTGACTTTGATTTGCCGCTAAAAGCTTAAATGCTTCTGCATATTGCATTTGCTGTTGGCGATTTTGTTTAGCGCTAAAGTGAACAATTAACAAAATTAAACCAACGACTAAAAGAATCATTACAACGCAAATTACAACTACAACAAAAATTTTTGTCATATTTGAATTCATAGAACGCGAAACTTGCGCCATTTGTTCACTGTTTTGCTTGCTTTGATCAAGCATTTTTTCGCCCAAATCAGAAATTGCGCTTTGCGTACTAGAAGTTGATTCTTTTATACTATCTAAAAAGTCTTGTTGTTGCTTTTTATCTGCGGCTTTTTCGTTTGCAGTTACATTCGCTTCTATTTTGCGAACAAGCTTTGTTAATTCCGCATTATTTACTTCTGGATATTTTTCGTTCAAATTAGTTTTTATGTCTATAAAATCAGATTCGTTATATTTACTTTGCAAACCTTTAAGTTTTTGCATATAGATAGAACGCGCAATTACAAGAACATTTGCAGGCACAACTCCATCGTTCATTTTGCTAAAATTTAAAGATGCGTTAATATTTTTGTAAGCATCTTGCAAATTACCTTCGTCATAAGCATTAGAAGCACGTTCCAAATATCGCTGAATCATTGCATCGTTTGCAGATTGGGCAAAAGTTCCAAAAATAGAAAATATAGAAACTAAGAATACAAAAATTGATGTAAGAATTTTTTTATTTGATAACATTTTGCGCTCCTATTGCCAAGATAACTCCTGCCCGATTTTCTACTCCAGAATCTTTTATGTACAAAGTATCTTTTAAGCCAACATTAAAATTCAACTGAACTTTTTCCATTTTCATAATTGGAATTGCTACGTTTATTGCACTATTCATTGCAAAATTTAATCCATCGTAAGCAAAATGTCCTAAAAGATAGTCCGCATTCATACTTAATTCAGCAGAACCAAGATTTATATGATTTAAGCCAAGACCAAAAACTGGACTTAGTAAAGTTTCTTGCAAGCAAGAATCATTTCCGTTATCAGAATCTATTGTAATTACACTTGCAAAACCAGCTCTAAACGAAAGATGTTTAAACTTTGTAAAGCCAATTTTTGGAATAATTCCAAAATTACCTAAAATTGTGCTATCGTCGTTTGTAAACGGAATTATTATTGCGTCTCCGCCAACATCTGCACCAACCATAAGTTTGTCAAAAGAATATTCAAAAGTAAAATCACCACTTACGCCGTAACGGAAACTATTGTAATCATCACTTGTATCTACAACAAAAGTTCCGTCAAACATTCCAAATCTAAAATCCCAGAATGTAGAAGTGTATTTTTCGTTCTTTTCTTTTAAATAAATTGTGTCGCCACTAGCAGTTTCTACAGAAACATATTCTTTTTCTATAATCTGACGTTGTTTTGCTTTTTCTGCTTCAAACTTAGCCTTTTCTGCTTCTTTTTTCTGTTCCAACGCAAGTTTTTGTTTATTTTGAACATCTAAAGCTGCAGAAATAGTTGAATAAAGTTCAACCGCTTCCATATTGTCCAAATTGTTGTCAATTACAACCAAAGTTGCTTGGCTTGCAAAATCGTAATCTTCGTCAACAATTAAACGGCGAATTTTTTTCATTGTGTAATTTTCTACAAGATAATAATTTTTATCTTGATTATTTTTCGAAAGAATTCCGTCTAATTCTTTATCCGAACGGTCTACAAACGCAACGTCAACTTCGCGGTAAATTACGGTTACATAAGCGTCTAGCGCAAATAGCGGCGAAAATAAAACTGTTGCTAAAAACACGCTAAAAATAGCGATTAAATTTCTAATTTTTATCATAAAACCGCCTTTAGAATACGCTTAAACGAATACCTTCTGCAATTTGTGGCACAAGGTTTTCTATGTTAACTTCTGTACTAGAAACGTCTGTTGGAATAAACCACAAAGAAAATTCTGTGTATAAAGAAAGTGAACTAAAGCACTTCATTCGTGGGAATTTAATTTTAGGGAATTCTAACTGTGCCAAAATTGCAGAAAGAATTTGCGCATCACCAGAACCGCTTTCGTTAAATCGGCTAAATTGAGCGCCAACCGCTATGTTTGCGCTAAGCCATTCAAAGTCTCTACCAAAGAAGTAACTAAACGGAATATTTGCAACGTTTGCCAAAATTTTAATTCCCATTACGTTGTCGCCACCGTAACGCATACTTGTGTTACTAAACATATTTCTTTGATCTTGCGTAAATTGTCCCCATTGGAACTGAACTTTTACAACATCATCAAAGAATGTAAGACCAACACCAATATCAAACAAAGTTGCGCCCCAGAAATGCCAATCTAAATACAAACCTTGAATGAACGAAGGAACTTCGTAAGATGCTTTGTCGCCTTTACGCAAAGTTAAAGCAACTTCTTTAAGTCCAACATCATCGCTAGAAAGTCCGCTAAATACAAGTTCTTGATTGTAACGTCCGCCAACACTTGGACTAATAAGACGAATTGTAGGCGCAGTATTATCAATTTGAATAATTGTGCGTTCTATTGCAGTTTCGCCATTTTTCATTGTTGCGCGAACAAGCATAAAATGGAATCCTTCCGCTATATCCTGATTTTCTACGCGATACATCCATTTTTCGCCTTTAGAAACCTGAGTAAATGTTTTTCCGTTATCAAAACTAATTTCTATTTTAGCAACTTTTTTCTGCTTTACAGCGTCTTTTTGTTCTTTTGTTGCTTTTTTCATAGAAGCAATAACTTTTTCTTCGTCGCTTAGCGAATAACCTGCGTGTCCTTGAATATAAGGACGATTAATTGCAAAGTCGCCGTAAGTAAAGTTATCTATTGTAAGCCACGGACCAACTGGCGAATATTCTACAGTTTGCGTTCTAGAACGAATTATTGCGCCACCTTCTACATTTGCCACAACATAATAAGAATGTTCACCTGCACTAATAAGTTCTGGAGTTATATTGAACTTAAAGTAGTCGCTACTAGTAAGTTCAGAATCTGCAATAAATTTATCGTCTATGTAAAGACTTATTCGTTCTACTTTTTTGTCTGCTTCTACGCTTCCGTAAAGATTGAACGTTCCCTGTTTATGTTCGCCGTTTAGCGGATACAAAAGATTTACAGTTGCCAACGCTTTATTTTTGTTCAACAAAATATTTCGGCTAATATGAGTTGCGTTTTGCGCTTTGTCTAACGCAGTTAATTCAATATTGTAAGAACCATTTTCAAGGTTAGAAATATCTATTCCTTGCGCAATAATTCTGTCAAGTTTAAAGTCTATTCGTTGAGAACTTCGCGGAACAGTTTTTCCGTCCAAACTTCTAATTGTAATATACAAATCTGTAATATCAACGTTATCAAAAGCGTAACCGCTAAAGAATAACGGACCTGCTGTAGAAGAATAATCTAATGGATAGTCAAGAATCATTTCTGGCGCTTGGTTATCTATATTTATTAAACTTGAATACAAACCAGTTATTCCGTATTTGTCGTAAATTTTAATAAATACAACGTTTGTTCCGTTAGGAATTGCGCGAGTGTCAAAAGTGTAAGACCAACTTGTAGTTCCAACCGCATTGTTGTAAGAATTTCCGTTATCTAGCGAAACTAGAACTTTGTCAATTCCGTTTTTATCGCTTGCAACACCAGAAATTGTTACAACATCTTTATTAGATTTATCAATAGTCGGAGTTTCCATTGCGCCTTTTGGCTCTTCTGTAGAAACTCTAAATTTTTGTTCTACAACTGGACCTCTTACGCCATTTATATCAACTGCATAAACGCTAATTAAATGTTCGTTATCTGTCATTGTAGAAAATGGAACATCAATAGCAAAACTTGTTCCCGCTTCTGGAAGCTTTATGTAAGAACCATCGTCAATTTTGTAATAAATTGTAGAAGGTCCGTCATCATCGTAAACAACGCCAGAAATTGTAAAGTCGCGAACTACAACATCTTCGTAAGTTGGAAGATGAATTTCTGCAACTGGCAAATCCGACTTGTTATCAATAAGAAATTTCCAAGCTTCGTAACTAGCAACATTTCCAGCTGCATCAACAAATTCAAAAGACATTCCATCATCAATAGGTTTTTCGGCAGTTCCAACATGAGTAGAAACATAAGTTCCAGAAATATCTTTAATTTCTATTCTTCTAGAAGAACCTTTTACAGTTGGTGGAGCAATATAATATGCTTTTTCAAAACTTCCGTTATCAGAAACCTTAAATCCAATAAGATTGTCGCCATTAACAACTGCGTCGTCATTTGGAATAACAATTTGAACTTGTGGTGGCGTTACATCTTTTTGCGCAGCCGTTCGCGTATAACTAACATTTCCAGAAACATCAAAAACGCGAACATCTATTTCTATAAGCCCTTCTTCTAATTTGCTAATATCAGCCGAACCGCTAAAAGTTGCGCCAACCGCAGATTTTCCAGAAGTATTTAAGTTTAACGGATTCCAAGTTGCGCCTTTATCCAAAGAATATTCTGCGCTTTTAATTCCGCTAGAATCTGCGGCAGTTCCCGTAATTCTAACAGAATCTTTTAACCAAGCATGTAATTCTGGCGTAACAATATGAACTTCTGGCTTTTCGCTATCTACAATAAAGTTTACTGTTCCAGAAGTATACGAAATTCCATTTGCATCTTTTACACGAACAGCAATTCCGTTAAAAGTTCCGTCTTTTGTTGGCGTTACCAAAACTAAGTTATCTTTTCTTTCTATATTAATTCCATCTAAAGAAGTTACAAGTTCTGCGCTAACAAGTTCTGGAACATTTGCATAAAAACTAAAAGAATCGCCCTGTTTTAGAATATAACTTCCTGTGTCGCGGTCGTAGCGCGAAAAAGAATTTTCCATAGAATAAACCGAACGACTGTCGTCAATCATAGAAGATTCAATTGGACGAACAGTTCCAACAGTTCCAACCAATTCTTTTGTAGTAGAACCCGCTTTTATAGAAACTTTTACTTTATTCAATCTTGCAGGAAGATTTTCAAGCGGAATTTCCACAACCCAACGATTTTCTTTGTCGCCTTGGCTAACTTTTGCTGTTCCGCTAGTTTTTGCGTTTCCGCCAGGAACAGAATCACCCGAAATTTCGTAAGTTGCAGAAACAGATTCTTCACAATCTACATAAGCCGTTAATGTAGAACTAGAACCTTTTGCTAAAACAACAGGAATTCCGCTAGCATATGCTTTGTCGCCAGCGCGAACAAAAGCCGCATTTATTTCAGAAGCCTTATTTGCCGTATATTTTGAACTTACAGATTTTCCTTCATCATAAGAAATTTCTGCATTTACAGTATTTGCGCCAGATTTTAATTCGCTTCGTTTAAAAATTCCAAAAGATTTTACAAGTTCTTCGCCTTGGAAAGCAGCCGCAAAATAAACATCTTCGCCGTCTGCCCAAACAACCATTGGCGATTTTGCTCCACCTTTAGCACCTTCCGGAAATGCCGGAATATTTTGGAATCCAACAGCCGCAGAAGTTTTGTTTCCGCCTAAACTTTCTGCTGTAATTTCTACAATATAAACGCCGTAAGAACTTGTGTTTATAGAAAAATTAAAAGAACGTCCAGTAGAAATACTTTGAACTTCGCCCGCTTGCATTGGTTCCATAGAATTAACAACGCCATTTGCCATTGTTGCTCTAGAAGAAAAAACTCTATAATACAAAGCGCCAAGTCCAGAAGCACAACTTGCACTTCCAGAAATATTTACACTTCCACTAGAAGCATCTAAAAGTTTAACATCTGAACTTTCCGAAATTGTAACGCGCGGAAAAGCAGAATCTTGCTTAAAAATAAGTTTTTGCGAATCATAAGTTAAACCTTGGTCTGTTGTTACGCGAACAACAACTGGTTCAGAAGTTCCGTTTACATCGCCAGGCGTTAAAATAATCTGATTTCCAGAAAGGCGCGCCGTAGCAAATGTAGTTTTTGGAACAATTTCTACACTTTTTGCGTTTCCGCCAATAAAATAGCCAGACGCAGGAAATTCTTTATTATTATGAACAACACCATCTGCATCTACAGTGCTATCGTCAAAAACAACCTTTGGTTCCGCACCAGTAGCAGCACTAATTACAGAAGTATTTGTAATATCCAAAAGCGCTTTGTAATTAGTAACGCGCCCCGCAATATCTGTTGCAGAAATATAAATTCTTGCAATTCCTTTAGGAAGTTCATCATTAATTGGAATTAAAATTTCTTGCGAAAGATTATTTTTTGCGCCTTCCAAATTATATTCATTTTGTTTAATTCCATTTCTGCCCCAAAGCGTTTCTACATGAACATTAGAAAGCCCAATAGAACTAGAAACAGTTGTGCTAAAAGTAAGTCCCGCTTCTGGGTGAACTTTCATTCCGTTTACAACAGTTTGACCACCAACTTTTGCTTCCGAAAAAACAGGAGCTGCGCCACGAACACTAAACGATGCAGAAAAAACATCACTTTGAACTCCGTGTCGGTCAGTTGCAATTACAGAAATTGTATGTCTTCCACCAGAAAGACTAGAAGAATCTTCCGCTAAAATTCCGTAAAAAACGCCCTTAGTTTCTTCTTCAATCCATTCGCCACCATCAAGTTTATATTTTACAGAAGCAATTCCATCTATATCAGAAGCAATTCCGCGCACATAAACAGAATCACCACTTTCTATTAAAGTTTCTGCAGTAGGAAAACTAATTGCTACTTGTGGCTTATCTTTTTCTTCGTCAATTAAAATATTTTGCGAAACAGTAATTACGTTACCAGCAATATCAGTTGCGCTAATAGTAAATTTTCTAGACTTATCTTTAGAACCCGCTAAATCAAATTCCTTAGACCAAAACGGATTTCCCGGGATAATTTCAAAATCGCCAGATTCACTACCAAACGACCAATGCAAATTTTTAATTCCAACAGTATCTTTTGCATAACCCGCAATAACCGCTTTTCCAAAAACCTGCTCTTTTTCTACAGGAGCCACAATTTTTACTTCTGGGCTTGTGTTATCAATGTAATACAAGAAAGAATAAACACCTTCTGAGCCAGCGTTATCTACAGCCTTAAACCAAATTACAGCCGGACCATCTTTAAATTTTGTAGTATCAACAACAATTTCAAAAGAAATTTTATCCTTTTTGCGAATAAGTTTAATAGGCTTAAAATATTGACCATGGTCAGTAGAATAAGAAAGCGACTTTATTCCGTTTCCGTCCGCAACAGTTCCGTGAAATTTAACCTTTTTAGAAACAAGAATTCCCATAGTTTGGTTATCTACTTGTGTAACAGGTTGTCGTCTGTCCAAATTCCAAGTTAAAGTTACAGGATTTCCAACAAGACCATTAATATCGTAACCAACAACTTTTATTGTGTGCAAACCTTCTGCAAGTTCCGTAGTATCAAGATAGTACGACCAAAATTCTTTACCATTCGCCTTTACAGGATGTTCTTCATCGCCATCTAAAACCAATTCAACGTGTTCAACCGCATCATCATCTACACAAGTTCCAACAATATTTAAGTTACCAACAACTCGCATATCCGGGCGCGGATTCGTAATTCCACAAACCGGCAAGTCAGATTTAGGATCTACATAAAGATTAAACGGACCTTCTAGCGTTTCGTTACCGCCAAGGTCAGTCGCCTTTACCATAATATTGTATTTACCGGCTTTTCTTTTTTCCAAATCAAAAGAATCTTGCCAACTTTCCAAACTTTCTGGCTTATGCGTTTCTACATCACGCGCAAAAACAGCAAAAACCGCCAAAACCGAAAAACCAGCAGCGAAAATAACATTTTTTAAATTCTTCATATAGAACCCCGATTTAAACTTTTTTTTATAAAATTCCAAAAAAACAAAATCTCCCTTTGTTTATCGGAACAACATACAAATTTCTTTAATTTGGGCGCAAACGGTTTTCGCAACGGGCTTTTCGTGGTTCCACTTCGTTCCATTGCTTCGCAACTCGCTTCGCTCGCCA
>CAZJOU010000025.1:0-12631 GCA_964547685.1 uncultured Treponema sp.
GTGTGCTTTTGAATCCATAAAAAAAGTCTAAACAAAATAACGAAAAAAGTAAATTATATTTTAATTCTCGAGTTATTACCGTATGACAAATTTCTACAAATTTATAGATTTTGGGAAAAGTTGAATTTCCCGCAGATAGCGCGGATTTACGCAGATTTAGGAAATTAGATTTATGCAAACTAATAAAAAAAATTCTAAAAAGTGGGACGCAGGCGAAAAATGAAAGGGCCCAAGGAAGCCTAACATCGAAGATGTCGGCGGACTGGGAAGGTTCGTTTTTCGCCGTCGCTGGGACCCACTTTTTAGGATTTTTTTCTTTGCGATACAATTTTTCTTTTCGTAGATTCCGAAACAAGTTCGGAATGACATTTCTCAAAATTTATAATTTTTTGAACTTTTCTTTAATACGCGTTATATTATTCTTTATGAAACGAACAGAACAAAATCTAATAGAAAAAACTATTCTTGAACACATTTACGACCAATCTGCGTTTTTTATTTTTCCTACGCAAACTGCCGCAGACAACTGGGCAGACAGAATTGTTTCGGAAAGCAATGTAAAAGCCGTTGCAATGGAACGATTTTCTACTTGGGATAAATTTAAAAGTTCTTCTATTCGTGGGCAACATCAACAAAAAAAATCTGTTCCTTCCGCAATGCGTTCAATTTTCGTTTCTGAATTAATTGCGCAAAATGCAGAAAAACCATTCTTACAAAGCCTTATTGTTCCAGAATATGCAAAATCTGCTTCTGGATTTGAAAATTGGCTTACAAGTTTGCTTCCGTCGCTTTTTAATTGGAAAAAACATTTTGAAAGCGAAAAATTAGTTCCAGACGAAGAAGACAAAGATTTGCTTACTCTTTACGATTACTACAAAAATTTTCTAGAAAAACACAATTATTTTGATCCTGCTTGGGAAACTCCGCCTTTTAAACCAGACGGAAATCATTATTTTGTGTTTTTTCCAGAAATTCTTTCTGACTATTTTGAATACGAAACAATTTTAAAAGGTTCACCAGAAAGCATTACATTAATTTTTGTTCCAAATACAAATAAAAACGAAAATTTGCAAACAGTTCATCTTTTGCCAAATTCTAGAACAGAAATTCGTGCAGTTTGCCTTTATCTTCGCGACTTACACGAAAATAAAAACATTGAATGGAACGAAATTTCTGTAAGTGTTCCAGATGTAGAAACTTACATTCCTTATATTGAACGCGATTTTGACATTTATCAAATTCCATTTGTAACTCGCAATGCAGTTCCGCTAAATTCTTCAGGAACAGGCAATTTTTTTAAGCAAATTTTAAATTGTAGCGAGCAAGATTTTAGTTACGAATCTATAAAAAATCTTCTCTTAAACGATAATCTTCCGTGGAAAAAAGAAATTCCTACTTTTGATTTTCTTGAATTTGGAAAAGAAAATAATTGCGTTTGCAGTTTTGAATATAACAACAAAAAAATTGATATTTGGAAAGAATCATTTAAAAATCCAAAAAAAAATCCAGACGAAATTGCAAGTCGATTTTACGAAAGCATAAAAGAAGACATAACAAAACTTACTTCGTCTAAATCGTTTGCAGAAATTAGAAAAAATTATTTTATTTTCCGAAATCACTTTTTTGATATGAACCTTTGTTCAGAAAAATCAAATAATATTTTAAGCCGTTGCATTACAGAACTTGGCGAACTTATAAACTTAGAAGAAGAATTTAAAGATACAGAAAATAAAATAAAACTTCCCGCTCCTTTTAGTTTTTTTGTAAATTATCTTTCTAAAATAAATTATCTTTCGCAAACAAACAAAACTGGCGTTCAAATTCTTCCATATAAACTTTCTTCTTGCGCACCTTTTAAAGCACAAATTGTTGTAGATTCAAGCCAAAATGGACTTTCTGTAATTTACAAACAATTTTCTTTTTTGCGCGACGACAAACGAAAACTTTTAATGAGTGGCAAAGAAGATCCAAATGTTTCCGAACTTTTTGTAAAACTTTACGAAATGAATTCTACGAATCAAAATGTTTTTTTTACTTGCGCTTCTAAAACTTTTTCTGGTTACGCACAAAGTTCAAGTTATCTTACAGAATTAGAATTAGACAAAGACGAAAGCGTAAAAAATCTTTTAGAAAATGATTTTTATATTGATGAAAAAAAATATTTTTTGGACTTAACTAGTAACTTGCCAAGAAAAATAACAATTACAGAAAAAAATGGCTTTAATTTTTGGAAAGAAAGTCAAAAAAATAGCAATTCTAACATTTTAAAATGTGTACAAGTTGAAAAAGACAAAATTTTAGCTAGCAATTTATTTACTTCCGATAAAAAAATTCAAATTTCTAGCACAACACTAAAAAATTTCTTTTTTTGTCCGCGACTTTGGGCAACAGAAAAAATTGGAAATCTTACAGAACAAATAAATGTTGCAGAAATTGCCGACCACAGAGCACTTGGAAATCTTTATCACAAAATTTTTGAACTTTTTTGCAAAGAATTACAAAAACAAAATCTTTTACTAAAAGTAGATGGCGAAAATCTTTCTAAAGAATACAACGATATTTTGCTTTTAAAAATTGACGAAGCATTAAAAACAGAACAAAACAGTTTCCTTTCTAAAGAACTTTTACGAACCACAAAAAGCGGAATAATAAAAACTGTTACAAATGCAATTTATATTTTTTCTAAAATTTTTAATGGTTGCAAAGTTTTTAGTTCCGAAGGAATTTACGAATACGAAAATGCAGAACAAAATTGCATTTATAACGGACGCATTGACTGTTTACTTTTAGATCCTTCTAGCACGGAACTTTTTTTAGTTGACTTTAAAAGTTTTGATAGCGCAATTCCAAAAACAATTTTTTACGAAGAAGAACAAGACGAAATTCCAGATTTTCAAATGCCAATGTATCTTTACCTTTTAGAAAATCAGAAAAAAGCGCAAAAAGTAGAAAATTGTTGTTTTTTTAACGTAACAAAAGCAGAAATTACACAAGTTTTTGGAAGTGAACTTGCAGAAAAAGTTGACCTTGCTTTTGGAAAAAAAAGCAGAAAAGCACCGCGCGTTGCAGAAGATTTTGAAGAAACAAGAAAAAAATTTAGCGAAATGTCTGAACTTTTTATTAATCGCATAAATAATTTTGATTTTAAAGTTTCAGAAAAAGAGCAAAATTACGAAGTTTGCAACAAATGTCGCTTAAAAGCGTTGTGCAGAAGAACTTTTACTGTTAGCAAAAAAAACTAAAGCACAAACAAAATCAAACAAGAAATTTGAGGAAATTATGGAACAAAAACGGACTTTTGACGAATATCAAAAAAAAGCTATAAACATTTCGCAAAATGCAGTTGTTAGCGCAGGCGCGGGCTCTGGAAAAACAACAGTTCTTTCCGAAAGATTTTTACAATTAGTTCAGCAAAAACATTACAAAGTAGAAGAAATTTTAACGCTAACATTTACAAAAAAAGCAACAGTAGAAATGTCTTCGCGAATTTACAAAGTTCTTAAAAAACAAGCGCCCGAAGAAGCAGCAAATTTTTACAAAGCAAACATAAAAACTTTAGACAGTTATTGTAATTCTGTTGCAAAAATGGGCGCGCATTTTTACGGAATTACACCAGATTTTACGCAAGATGATTCTATAGATTCGCAAATAAAACAACTTGCTTTGCCTTTTGTTTTAAAAAATCGCGACAACGAAGCAATTAAAACACTAGTAAACGCCAACAATTTTGAAAATCAAGTTCAAGAAATTTTTGTAAATCCGCTTATAAAAAATTCCACAGTTGCAGA
Organism: uncultured Treponema sp.; assembly: GCA_964547685.1. Lineage (GTDB taxonomy): Bacteria > Spirochaetota > Spirochaetia > Treponematales > Treponemataceae > Treponema_D. Next base: position 3,789 of record CAZJOU010000025.1, read on the forward strand.
GCCAATAAATTTTGAACTTACAATGGAAAATCAACTAAAAGTAATTTTAAGCGCTTGGCAAAATTATGGCAAACAAATGGACGATTTAATAAATTCTTTAGAAAAATCCTATTATGATTTTGCCGGAAATTGCAACACAAAATATATTCTTTCTATAAAAGATTTTTTTGAAACAAACGGAATTATAGACCGACCAGATTTATTAGAAGAAGACATAAAATCTTATAATTTAAAAAAATTTTCTGAATATTTAAACTATCTTTTTGATATTGGAAAAATTTCTCAAACTGGCGCGCCAAAAGGTTCAGAAGAAATAAAAGAAATTCATAACGACATAAGAGAACTTTCAGGTACAATTTCTTCTATTATTGACTACATTTCTAGTTACAAACTTATGGTTCAGCTTTTGCCACTTTTAAAAGAATTTCAAAATCAAGTAAATAACTTAAAACGTTCTTCTGGATGTCTAACTTTTAAAGATATTTCTAACCTTGCGCTTTGCATTTTGCGCGACCATCCAGAAATTAGGCAAATTGAAAAAGAAAAATACAAAGCAATAATGATAGACGAATTTCAGGACAATAACAGCGAACAGCGCGATATGCTTTTTATGCTTGCAGAAAATCTTGAACGTAACGAAAAAGGCGTTCCAAAAGTAGAAGAACTTTGCAAAGAAAAACTTTTTTTCGTTGGCGACGAAAAACAAAGTATTTATCGATTTCGTGGCGCAGATGTTTCTGTTTTTAGAGCTCTTTCCAACGACTTTAAAAACGGAAATTTAGAAATGACAACAAATTACCGTTCTGATTTGCCTTTGATTGCCGCATTTAACACAATTTTTGGTGGCTTCCCCTACCCTAGCGCAAATACGGTGGTTGAGTGTTTCGACATGGCTCAACAACCACCTGTCGTCCACGAAGTGTGCGAAGCAACCACCGAAGTTTCTTTGCCTTGCGCTTTTTTTACAGAATTAAAAGATATTAGCGAAGTTCCAAATTACGAAGCAATTTATCACAAAGTTTTTATGCCACAATCAAAACTAGATTCTGTAAAAACTTTGCCAAAAACACAGATTTTTGCGCCAAAAGTTCACTTTGCTCTTTACGACAGCAAAAAAAATGCAGATTTTAAAAACAATATTGAATATTTTACCGAAGAAGAAGCCGAAGCAGAATGGACTGCGCAAAAAATAAAAGAACTTATTAAAAACGGACAAGATCCCGCAGAAATTGCAGTTTTGTTTCGCGGATATTCGCTACAAAGTCTTTACGAACGAACTTTTTTAAGAAACGGAATTCCTTATAACACAGAAGTTGTAAAAGGCTTTTTTAGCGATGGTCCCGTAAACGATGTAATTTCTTTTCTGCGACTTTGCGCATATCCAGAAGATACGCAACCTTTTGCGCAACTTTTGCGTTCTCCGCTTGCAAATTTAGAAATTTCGGAAATAAACGCAATTTTATCTTTTAATGCAAAACCATTTGAAGGCGACTTTTCTACAATTTTAGACGCAAAAAGTTTTAGTCGCTACGAACATTTAAAATCTGCTTACGAAAAAATAAAGCAAGACGCAAAAAACAAAAATATTACAGAATTAATTTCCGAAATTTGGTACGAACTTGGCTATCGTTATGAAACAATGTGGAATTCTACAGTTTCTATGTATTCAAAAATGTACGATTTTCTTTTTGAATTAGCCAGAAGAGCCGAAAACGAAAATTTAAGCCTTGCCGCATTTGTAGATAGCGTTGAACAATACAAAACAGAAAATTCAAAACTAGAAGATATAGACATTCCTATTGAACAACAAAATGGCGTTCATATTCTTACAATTCACAAAAGTAAAGGACTTGAATACGAAGTTGTTTTTATTTGCGGAACTCATAAACAAGAAAAAGGCGAAACAAATACCGAAGCAACATATTTTAGCAAAGAATATGGAATTTCTATAAACAATCCAGAAGCAAAAAAACTTAACTATTTTTTTAAACTTGTTTCAGACGAAGAACAAAAAAAGCGAAATGCAGAATTACGAAGACTTACTTACGTTGCGCTAACGCGCGCGAAAAAAGAAATTTATATTACAAACGGAAAATATTCCGAAATAAAAGATTCTCAAGAATTGCTTCCTGGCGGAACTAAAAATCCGCATACAATTTTTGAAATTCTTAAGCCAATTTACGATTTTTACATTCAAGATGAATCTAACAACTTAAAACCTTTTACAACAGAAGAAATTGAACCAATTTTACGCTCCCCTAGCCTTTCTGTAAATAAAAACACAAGCGAAAATAAAATTCAATTCATAAACTTACTAGAAAATTCCAACAAAATACTAGAAAACTCCAAAATAATTCAACCAGATGCGCCAGAACAAAAATATATTTCTCCTAGCAAATTCCATATTCCAGACGATGAAAGCCAAAATGACAAACAAAAAGTTGAGTTTTTAAAAGATGCGCCTTTTCAAGAAATAAACGAACTTGTTAAAGATTCTACAAATTTTGGTTTTAACAATTTTGGAACAATAGCCCACGCTTATATGGAAGCCGCCATAAATGGAACGGAAAAACCTAATTATTCACAAAAAGAACTTCTTGGAATAGAAGGAAACGAAGAAAAATTAGAATTGATAGAAAAAATTTGTAGTCAAATGCAAAAAACTTTTCTTGAAACAGAAATTGGAAAGCAAGCAAAAAATTCAACTTGGAAAAAAACAGAATTTGAATTTCGCGGAAAAATTGGAACAAAAATAATAAAAGGAATTATTGACTTAGTTTTTAAAAACGAAAATGGAACTTACACAATTGTTGACTACAAAACGAACCAAACTATAGATAGCGAAATTTATAAAGGTCAATTAAGTTGTTACAAACAAATAATAATAGATATGCTTAACATAAAAAATTCTAACGACATAAATTGCTATCTTTATTATTTAAGATTTGGAAAATTTGTTGAAGTTAAAACAGAAAATTCATTAGAAAATTTAAAAAAAATTATTGACAATTCGTCAATAAATTAGTAAATTATAAACAGCTTGTAAATAAGCTGATAAACTCTCTCCGATGACCGTGAAATTCGGTCGGCGCAGGTTCTGGATTTTTTCGGAACCTGCGTTTTTTTTGTAAATACGAAATGTGTAACAATTTTTAAGCATAAATTTTAAGAAAATAGCGTAATTATCGTGGCAAGCACGGGAATGACGCAAAAAACAACTTTTCCCAAAATTTATAAATTTTGGGAAAAGTTTATGTTCTGTAAATTTTTTTGCAAAACAATAAAAATTGTCTGTGCGGAGCAGAAACCGGCTTTTGCGAACACTTGCAGGGCTGGGCTGCGAAGCAGCCGCTATATAGGTTTCCTATGCAGCCTGCACCGTGTGCAGCAAAAACGGATTTCTGCGTAAGCACAGACAATTTTTCTTTTCGTAGATTCCGAATCAAGTTCGGAATGACATTTCCCAAAATTTATATTTTTCAAAAAAAAATTTAAAATTCAAAAATCGGGGTTATTTTTGTAACGGCGACTAATTTATCAATTAAAACTATAAAAGCGCCGTTTTCACGCAAAAAAGTATTAGATACATTAGATTTATTACTTTTTATATTATCTTTCTAATTTTATTACTAATATAATATATTATTTTATTTATTATTTTTTATATTATTTTATTTATTACTTTTCTAATTATTAATATTATTTTTATTAGAAAATACTCTAATACTATTGATTAGTTTTATTATTTATGTTAGAATTCTAATATAAAAGAATAATGTCATTCTGAAATCAATTCAAAATCTGCAATTTTTTTAAAATCAAAATGACAAAAAATGGAGGAACAAAAAATTAAAGTTATAACATTAGCACTTGCAAAAGGCGGAGTAGGAAAATCTAGTATTTCGTTAAGTCTTGCAGCAGAACTTGCAAAAAAACATAAAACTGTATTAATCGACGGCGACGTTCAAGGAAACAGTTCTTCTACATTAGTTTCGGAAACAAAATTTGAACTTGCAGATATTTTAAACGGAAAATGCTACGTAGAAGACGCAGTTGTAAAAACAGAAATTCCAAATCTTTTTGTAATTCCAACTGTTGCAACAGAAAATAACTTAAGAATTTACAAATCAGAAAAAGCAAGTGGTGAACCAGAAGTTTTTATGGACATTATGGACGAACTTGTAAAACTTGGTTTTGAATATGCAATTATAGATACTTCGCCAGCGTTTGACGCTTTTGAAGGAAACATTTTTCTTGCAACGGACGAAGTTGTGCCAGTTATGTTGCTTGATCCATATTCTTTTGACGGACTTACAATGTTCAAAAAAAATTTAGAAGATTTCCGCGCAAAACATAAAAGGCAACTTTCCGACACAAAAGCCGTTATTAAACGAATTGTTCTTAACAATTATGATTCGCGCCTTGCTCTTTCTAGAAATATTTTAAGCGTTATGCAAAAACAAAAAGAATACAAAACGTATTTAATTCCTTCTGAACAAAATTTTAAACGTTCTGTAAATCAAAAAACTCCTGTTCAATATTTAACAGGAACAAAGCCACAAGTATTAAAAGCACTTAGCGAACTAGCAGGAGATGTTGAATAATGGCAATAATGAAAAAACCGTCGAATGAACTTCCAGAATCGTTCGTTTCGCAAGCAAGACAAACTTTAAGTTCCGAACCAATGGAAACGGAAAAGCCAAAAATTTCTGCGGAACAAGTAAAAGCGCGCCCTGTAAAAGCGGTTTACGAAAATTTAGCACAAAATACAGAAAAAAAAGCGACTTCTGGAAAGTACAGCGACGTTATAAACTTAAAACTTCCTAAAGGAGAGCGAAATAGACTTAAAGGACTTTGCGCTCAGTTTGGCATTTCTATGAATCAGTTTATTTTGTATTCGATTTATGAACTAGAAGAGCGGATTATGGACGGAAAGTGCACAGTTTCGCAAATGGGCGTAAGAGAAATAGAGTAGGGAACAAACTTTTTTGGAGTTTTCTAGTAAATTAATGGAACTTTCTAGTAAAAACATGGAGTTTTCTAGGAAGTTCTAAAAAACGGTGGATAACTTTTTTGGAAAAAACTAGTAAAAAGCAAAAATTTTTGACAATTTTTTTGGAAAAAACTAGTAGATTTATGAAAACTTCTAGTAAGAAAATGGCATTTACTAGATAGAAATAGGCAAAAACTAGGAAGATTTGGAAACTGCTAGTAGAAAAAAGGAAAACGCTAGTAAATCAAAATGGCAATAACTAGTAAGGAATGTGGAAATTGCTAGTAAGATAAACTTATAAATCTTTATAAAATAAGAAAATACAATCACCCAATAATAAATAAAAATTTAAATATTAAAAAAATTAAAATTTAATATTAAGCAAAATAAACTAATATTAGCACATTTTAATTCATCAGAGACAGTTCTAAAAGTAATTAATGTGTCAATCTCGGCAATGACATTTCGCGACTTTTGAAACTGCCTCATCATTCCTAATTCCTATTTCATAATTATAAAAAAAATTATACATTATTCATTCCACATTATAAATTATTTAAAAAAGTAACTAAAATTTACTTGCACACCTAGTAAGTTTGATTTATATTAAAAGTATGGGGAAAAAAGAAACGGGTGGAATCTTAAATTTTAAGAATTCCTCGCTAGAATCAACAAGTTTAGTTCTTTCTGGCACAGAATCATCAAAACCATCGTATTTAATACAAAAAAATGCGATGAGCAAGGCTTATTACAAAATTTCTGCAATGGGAAAAAAATTAATTTCTATGGCAATGGCCGTAAATAACATGCAGAAAACAGTTCTTGGCGACAACAATTATTACGAAGCAAAATTTTCGTTTAATGACTTTTTTAAATCTATGGGAATTACTATAGGTGGAACAAGTATTGAACGAATTGCAGAATGCGCCGATGAATGCGTTCATTTTGTAATAAATTTTCATACGGACGATCTTCAGAATTTTATACCTTTATTTTCTTTAATTCAAATTGACAAAAATAACAAAATTCTTAGATTTGTATTTAATCCAATTATTAATAACTTTTTGGAACAACAAGTTGGACATCATAAAATTAATTTTTTGGAATACGGAAAACTTCGTTCAACTTATGCAATGCGCTATTACGACATTTTTGAACAATACAAAGGCTTTGCAGGAAAAAACGGAAATCCAAAAGATACGTGGACTTGTTCGCTTTCTTTTGACGAAATAAAAAATCTTTTTCAGCTTGACGAAATTTACCAAAATAGACCAGATAACTTTAAGAAATTTGTTATAACAGAGCCAATTAAAGAATTAAACGAAAAAATAACGTCTATGAAAGTTATAAATCAGGAATGGTTAAAAACTGGCAAAAAACATACTGGAGTTCGCTTTACAATAATGAAAACCGAATCTGGAGTTAGCGATTATGACAGAGTTTCGCCATTTTTAAATATGATAGAAGCGGCTACTGATAGAACACTTATTTGCCAAAATGCAGATTTATATCTTTCGCTTTTGCAAAAAGAAAATTCTGTTCTAAAAGTTGATTTGGAATCTGCTAGTGAGTGCACGGACGAAAGTGAACTTGCTAAATTAAAATTACTTTGTTCTATGGCTTTAAATGATTTAAAAGCTCAGAAAAAAAGTAAGAAAAAACTAGTAAATGCCAAAAAAGCTGAATATGCGCAAGAAGAACTTGCTTTGTAATTTTTAGCAAAAAAGACAAAATATTAAAAATAATTGCTTAGAATGAATTTTAGGCGGTTTTAAAGCGACTTTTTTAGGTCGCTTTTTTTATTTTAAAAGTAGAAATTTAGATTGTGTAACTTACTAGTAAATGCCAAAAAAGAAGTTGATTTGGAGTTTACTAGTAAGTTGCTTTTGTTATGCTGGTTTGGATAAATCTAGTAGTTTTATGGCGTTTTCTAGTAAGTAAATGGAATTTACTAGTAAATTTGTATAAAAAAGTATACATATTGTTAAGAATAAATTTTAATTTAAATAGTTAATAGAATGTTTAAAAAATTTTACAGTTTAAATTTTACTAAATTTGAATTTAGGTAAATTTGGAATTAACTAGTAACTTCTGCGAAACGACGTACGCGGGATTGTAAGGGGCGCGAAGCGCGACGGAGCAACGCGACGGCCGGCCGGTAGGCGAGTGAAACGAGAGCCCTGAAAAGCCCGTTGCGTTTTCCATTTGCGTCCAAAAAATAAAAAAATCTCTTTTAATTTCTTTCTATAAATGATATGTTTTTTTTGCGCAGTTTATGATTCCTCGAAACTCTCCTGCGCGTAATAAATTAAAATTCTTAAGGAGGCGTGAAATGAAAAAATTTCACAATCTTTTAAGGGAAGAATTTACTGATACAAAAATTCTTCTTAGAAACATTCCTTCGCTAACTGTAGCGTTTTTTTTCCTTTCTGTTGTGTGCGCAAATCTTATGGCAAACAAAGAGCTTATTCATTTTAAGTATGTTGCTTTGGATTGTGGTTTTGTTTTTAGCTGGATTATGTTTTTGTGTATGGACGTAATTTGCAAGCGTTGGGGCGCAAAGGCTAGCGTAAAAATTTCTGCTATTGCGCTTTTGGTAAATCTTTCGGTTTGTGCTATTTTTGCGTTGCTTTCTAAAGCTCCTGGAATGTGGGGCGAATTTTATACAACTAACAATATTGATGTAAATAATGCGTTAAATGCGACTTTTGGCGGTTCTTGGTACGTTGTTTTAGGTTCGGCACTTGCTTTTATGGTTTCTTCTATTGTAAATGCAGTTTTAAATTCTTTAATGGGAAAATTTTTTAGTATGCATTTTTCTTCTAAAGGATTTTTAGAATTTGCTTTTAGATCTTATATTTCTACAATAATTGGTCAGTTTGTTGATAATTTTATTTTTGCTACGGTTGTTTCTAAAATATTTTTTGGCTGGACTTGGACGCAAGTTTTAGTTTGTTCTGCTATTGGTGCGGTTTTTGAACTTTTGGCAGAAGTTTTGTTCAGCGGGCTTGGTTATAAAGTTGCAAAAAATTGGGAAGCAGAAAATGTAGGAAAAGAATATTTTGAATACAAGGCTTCTTTGGAAAGAAAGGCAAACTAAATTTTTTTTTTAAATGGAAACGAAAAAAATGAACATTTTAATTACTGGAAGTTCAAGAGGAATTGGAAAAGCAACTGCTTTAAAGTTTTTAAGGGAAGGTCATTTTGTTTTTGGAATTGATTTACTTAAAGATTCTATAAATGTTGAAAATAATTTTAAAAACTATAAGCATTTTGTTGCGGATATTTCTAAAAAAGAGTTGCTTCCAGAAATTAAAAATGTTGAAATTTTAATTAATAACGCTGGCATTCAAACAGGAACGGAAGAAGATGTAAAAACAAATCTTTTGGGAACAATTAATGTTACAGAAAAATATGCGTTTACAAAATCTATAAAATCTGTGCTTTTTAATTCTTCTGTTTCTGCGCTTACTGGCAATGAGTTTGCGTTTTACGTTGCGTCTAAAGCTGGAATTAACGGCTATATGAAAAATTGCGCAATAAAACTTGCAAATAATTTTAAGGCAACGTGTAATTCTTTGTGTTTTGGTGGCGTTTTAACTGAACTTAATGAACCAGTTATTAAAAACCCAATGCTTTGGGAAAAAATAATGAACGTAACGCCATTAAAGCGTTGGATGAGCGCGGAAGAAGCAGCTGAATGGTGTTATTTTATGACTTTTACAAATAGATTTTGTACTGGTCAAGTGATTGATATTTCTGGTGGTGAACGAAACTGCGCGGATCTTTTTGTTTGGCCAGAAGATAAAAAGTAAGATTAAAAAGTAGGGTAGGGCAAAAAAATGTCGGG
>CAZJOU010000025.1:12731-16531 GCA_964547685.1 uncultured Treponema sp.
AATGTTGATTCATATTCGCCTTCGCGAATTTTTGCACTTTCGTAGCTTGCCTTTAGTTTGTCTGCCAAAGCCTGATATTCGTGGTCATTTACCATTTTTTCAAAGTCTGGTTGATTTAGTCCGAATTTTTCGTGCATAGTTGCGCCTCCGCCAATGATGTGTTTTTTGTTCTTAAAAAGAACGTTACATATAATAATAAAGCAGATTTAAAAAAAATCTAGTTAAATATTGATTTTATTTAAAAGTTCTTCGTAAATTTGTTTGTCGGTGTTGCCAAAAACGTTAAAGATAATTTTATTTATTGTTGTGTTTGGATTATTTTTTAGCCAATTTAGCGAAGTTTTTACAGCAATTTGCGCGGCTTTGTCTTTTGGAAAGCGGAAAACTCCTGTGGAAATGCAACAAAAGGCAACTGATTTTAAATTATTTTCTGAAGCAAGATTTAAAATTGAATTGTAGCAAGAGGCAAGTTGCGTTTTTTCGCGTTCGGTTAGTGGGCCGTAAACGATTGGTCCAACTGTGTGAATTACATATTTAGAAGGAAGATTGTATGCTGGCGTTATTTTTGCACTTCCTGTTCGTTCTTCTGAGCCTTGTTGTTGCATAATTTCGTAGCATTTTTCGCGAAGTTCAACGCCGGCCATTGTGTGAATTATGTTGTCTATACATTCGTGTAATGGAGAAAAGCAGCCAAGAAGTTGACTGTTAGCGGCGTTTACTATTGCGTCTGCCTTTAATGTTGTAATGTCGCCTTGCCAAAGCGAAAAATGCGCATTTAATTTACTTTCTGGAAGTTCAGCTGCGTTTGTAATTCCTTTTTTGTTTGTAATTTCTTTTAGAACTTTTGATTGTATTTTGTAAAATTCGTTTGGAAGAGTGTGCATTGTTTTGCTATTTATTTTTGGTGAACGAACATTGCAAAGTGCGCGGTAAAGATTAAAAGTTTCTGATTCTGAATTTGGTGCAGAATATTCTAAATATTGCGGCATTTCTTTTTTTAGGCATTGAATTAAGAATTGCAAATTTTCTGTAAGTTCTGATGATGTCATATTTTTTCCTTTTTATTTAATATTTTACTTTGATTGATAAAAAAAATCATTATTGTTTAATAAATTTGTAAAAATCTGTATAATTTTTTTTATGAAAAAGATTTTAGTTGCTTCTACAAATAAAGATATTTTTGATGTTGTAAAAAATTCTTGTGCTTTGTTTCCGACTTTTTTTAGTGCGGAAAATGTTGTTTCTACAGACGAAATTATTAGATATATTGATTATGAACTTCCGGAACTTAAGATTTTAGATTTTAATTCTAAATCTATTGATTGTGAAAAAATATTAAAAGAAATAAATGAGGATTTGTGGCTTCACTATGGCGGAATTATTGCTGTTTGCAAAAATCATAAAGATGTGGAAGAACTTGAAAAACGCAAAGATTTAAATATGCTTGCAATTCAAACGCAAGGCGAATTTTTAGAGCATTTTACGCGCATTTTGCGAATTTTGTATCAAAATCAGCAGTTTTTACTTAACCGCGGAATGAGAGAAGCGATTGGCGGGCAAGAATCTGGTTCGTTTGTTTTTGGAAATGACCCAATGGATTCGCATTTTTACACAAGTTTTTTGGTAAGTTATCTTTACAATACAAATAGAATTTCTGATGAAGAACGTTTTAACTTGCAAATGACTTTTAGCGAACTTTTAACAAATGCGCTTGAGCACGGAAATCTTGAAATTGACTATGATATGAAAACGAATTTTCTTATGCAAGGCGGAGATATGATAAAGTTAATTCAAGAAAGAGCAAAAGAACCGCAATTTGCAGACAGAAAAATTCGCATTTCTTATTTAATTGGAAAAGAATATTCAAAATTTGTAATAAAAGATGACGGAAATGGTTTTGATTGGCGAAAAATGCTAACAAAAAAAGCGGACGAAAATATGATGCACGGAAGAGGCATTTCGCTTAGTCAAAGTCTTGTGTATTCGCTTGTTTATAACGAAAAAGGCAACGAAGCAACGTTTATAATAAAGAATTTGCAGGATACTTCTAGTGCGGTTCCTGGCAAAATGACAGATTTTGAAACTGTTTCTTTTAAGAATAAGCAGATTGTGTGTCGCGAAGGCGAAATGAGTAACGACCTTTATTTTATTGTTTCTGGACGATTTGCTGTTTACGCGAACAATAAACTTACAACAGTTTTAACGCCAAACGACTTGTTTATTGGCGAAATGGCTTTTTTGCTTAACGACAGAAGAACGGCTACAATTCTTTCTATTGGAAGTAATTGCAGATTAATAAAAATTCCTAAATCTGATTTTTTAATGATGATTAGAAAAAATCCGCATTATGGTTTGTTTTTAAGCAAAATGCTTGCGCAAAGGCTTGCAACTCAAACAACTAAAACTGTTGAATTAAAAAAGCAACTTGCAGAGTTGGAAAAATAAGTAGATTCCAAACGAGTTTTCTTTCGAAAACATCGCAGTGTCAAGCCCTGCGACGTTTCTGAAAGAAACTCGGTCAACAATGACACGAAAATTGCAAAATCTATATTTTTTTAAATTTCTTTTCTATTATTCCTGCAATTATTGTTAGTGCAAATGTTATAAGCATATCTGGAAGTGTGTTTCCTATTATTAAGTCGGTTTTCATTAAAAGTCTGTAAAGAATGAATCCTATAATCCAAATAATAATTTTTAGCACATTTATTTTTGTAGAAGAAGAATCTGTTTTGAGAATAAAGAAATCTGCAAGTTGAATTGCAATCATTGGCGCAAAAACAGAACCTATAAAATACAAAAAGTTTGAAATGTTATCCATTGGAAAGATTATTGCGGCTATTGTTCCAATTATTGTTACGGCAATGGCGACCCATTTTTCTGGAAGTTTTTGCCAAATTGTTTTGCTAGAAACGCCTGCACTGTATGCGTCTAAAAATGTTGTTGTTACAGTAGAAAGAATTAATATTATTAAAGCAACAATTCCAAGTCCGGCTTTTAGCATAATTTTTGCAATGTCTGTTTCGCCTGTAAGAATTGCGGCTCCCATTCCAATTATGTACATCCAACAAGAAACAATTCCGTAGGTTAGGGAAGAAGCAAAAGTTGCTTTAAATGGTTTTTTTGCATATTTTGTATAATCACTAATTAAAGGAAGCCAAGAAAGTGGCATTGCAACTGCAAGTTCAACTGCTTGACCAAAACTAAGTACTTCGTCAAAAGAATTTGTAGTTGTTCTTCCAGAAAAAATTACTTTGCTCATAACTAAAGTAAGAATAAAAAGGGAAGCCATTATAATTGTGTTAAACTTTCCAAGATTTGTAATTCCAATTAAAATCCATAAAATAATTAATGCGCCAATTACTATTGCCCAAATCCATTTTCCAGCAGAAAATATTTCGTTTATAGAAAGCGAACCGTCGTAAATCATAATTCCTGTCCAACCGGCAAGTTGAATTACGTTTAATAGAGCGAAAAATTTTGCGCCAAAAGAGCCAAAACTTGTTGCTGTACTTTCCATTGCGGATTTTTGCGAAAGCGCGCCAATGTAGCCAGAAAAAAATAAAAGAGCGCAACCAATTAAATGTCCTATTAAAATTGCGGCAATTCCTTTAGAAAAGCCAAGCGGAGCAAAGTAAGTTCCTGTAAGAATTTCTGCAATAGAAACCGCCGCTCCGAACCAAATTAAAGCGTTTGAAAATGTATTTGTTTTGTTTTCCATAGTATTTATCCTGTTTTGTTTGTTAATTTAAATTTTTAAGTTTTTATTGTTTAAGCAAAATTGTCTGCACTTCCGTGAAAAG